>DASSUA010000078.1:0-13268 GCA_035707525.1 Pseudonocardiaceae bacterium | reverse complement strand
GGTGCCGGCGCAGGACAGCGGCGCCTGCGGCCCGCGCACGTTGGAGATGTTGACGTTCACCGCCGGGGCGACGCCGGGCAGCGCGGCGACCGCGGTCACCAGGTGGGCGGCCCGGCCGAGCAGGGCCGGCGGCAGGAACCGGGCGGTGTCGGCCAGTGTGTTCCCCGGCGCGGCATCCAGGTGTGCCTTGGCCGCGGCCATCGCCTGGTGCGCGCCCGCGATCCGCCCGGCCGCGTCCGCGACATCGGTCGGGATCGGCACGAACACGGCGTTGAGCTGGTTGCCGAACGTGCTGGAGTCATCGGATCGCCTGGTCGAGACCGGCACCACGGCGACCAGCGGCCGGTCAGGCAGCTCGCCGTGCTCGATGAGCCAGCGCCGGATGGCGCCGGCGCACAGCGCCAGCACGACGTCGTTGACCGTCACGCCGTGGGCGTGTTTCACCGCCTTGATGACGGCCAGCGGCAGGGTGGCGACGCCGAGCCGGCGCCGCCCGGTGATCCGGCCGTTGAACGAGGTGCGCGGGGCCGGCAGGTGCGGCGCGGCGGCGGGCCCCGGCTGGCGGCGGGCCGCCCTGGCCAGGCCGCTGAGCCGGCCCGCGCCGGGCAGTGCCCCGAGCATCGGCAGCTGGTCGAGGTCGGCCAGCAGGGCGGGCAGCCGGCGCGCCACCCGCAGCGGGGTGCCGGCCAGCGCGACGCCGCCGCGGGTCAGCATCTCCAGCCCGCCGGGTGCCCTGACCGCCGGCCCTGCACGCGCCACCGGTGTGCCGGCCCGATCGGGCCGCTGGCCGCCGTCCGGCCCGAACAGCGTCGCGAGGACGCCGACACCGGACACCCCGTCCACGGCCGCGTGGTGCAACTTGATCAGCACCGCCTGCCGGCCCCCGGCGAGCCCGTTGATCAAGTGCGCCTCCCACAGCGGCCGGGACCGGTCGAGCGGCCTGGCAAAGAGCCTGGCCACCTCGGCCCGCAGCTGGGCGTCGCCGCCCGGAGCCGGCAGCGTCAGCTCGTGCAGGTGGCGCTCGACGGCGAGGTCCGGGTCCTCGCGCCAGTACGGGCGGTCCAGCCCGAGCGGCACCCCGGCCAGCCGCCAGCGCAGCGGCGGCACCAGCGGCACCCGCCGCCGCATCAGCTCCCGCAGCGCGTCGAGGGTGACCGGCGGTCGGCCGCCCGCCGGCGCGGCCAGCGTGACCAGGGCCGCGGTGTGCGTGGTCGTCCGCCCGTCCTCAGCGGCCAGGTAGAGCGCCCCCAGCTCGTCCACCTGCCGCACCGCAGCGGTGACATCGGCGGCGCCGACCCTGGCAGCGACGGGGGCCGGGGCCGCAGTCCGCGGCGCCACCATGGGCCGCGGGGCGCCCCTCACGGGATGGCCGAGATGGCTCGCCGGGTCCTCGATCCACCGCCGCATCAGCTCCGCCGAGCGGCCGGCGTACAGGCCGTCCTCGATCCGCTCGTCGAACGTCCAGCGCAGGGTCAGCAGCGGCCGGATCTGGGTGGTGCCGGCGACCGCCACCGGCGTCGGCCGCACCATGCCGACCGCCAGGAACAGCGGGCAGTTGCCGTACTCGTACAGGTGGTGAAACGCCGCGTCCATCTTGAGGCTGCCCAGGTTGGACACCACCGCGCTGGTGAACAGCGGGTCCGGCCCGGTGAACGCGGCCGGCAGCGCCCCCAGCGCGTCGAGCCGCTTGACCAGCCCGACCGCGATCCGCAGCAGCGGCTCCGGCAGCGCCAGCAGCAGGTCCAGCTCGTTGTCCACGTGCGAGGCAGCGTCCGACCGTGCACCGGCCACCGCCCCGGCCAGCCCGCGCACCACGTCGGCGAAGCTGTCCGTCGGCTCGAACCGCCGCTTCACCATGGCCAGCGGCGCCTCCTCGGTCAGCTGTTTCTTGGCGCCGAACGACAGGTACACGCCGTCCCGGTCGTAGATCTGCCGGCCGGCCACGAACCGGTTCAGCCGGGGCCGCTCGTGCAGCAGCTTCGCCAGGCAGTACAGCACCAGCGTGAAGATTCCGGCCCGGCCATCATCGCCGTCCCCGCCGCCGTGGTCGGCGTTCCACTCGCGCAGCCACTCCAGTGCGGCCGACACGTCGAGCTGCTGCGTGAAGTAGACGATCGACTCGGTGCGCCCCGGCATGAGGAACGGCATGATGCGCCGCGCCTTCGGCACGGACGCGGCCCGGCCGTCGCGCCGCGGCAGCGCCATGGCCGGTCCGGGCGGCAGCCGGGCCGGCAGGTCGGCGGCGAGCCGCGCCAGCAGTCGTGTTGGCGGCCTCATCGCAGCACCTCCAGGATCGCAGCACCTCCAGGCGGCCCGGCCCCTGACCTGGACCCTCCGCCGGCGCCACCGGCGCGGCCAGGGACCAATGGCCCGGCCGGCACGGCCCTTCCGCAGGTGCTGCCCACGCCGGCGCCCGGTCGTTAGCATCTGGCCATGTCGCCGCCGCCGGATCGGGCCGACACGCCGCAGCCGGACGACCGTGAGCTTCTGCGTTCCGTGATCGAGCGGCTCGCCGTGCTGCCGCGGCTGCCCACGTCCGAGGGCGAGCGGCGGGCCGCGTTGATGATCCGTGAGGATCTCGCGCGGTTCGGCTGCCGGGCCGGGGTCGAGGAGACTCCCGCCTACAGCTCGTACGCGTGGCCTGTCGGCCTGATGTGTGCCGGTTCCGCCGCGGCGTCGCTGGCTGCCGGGCGCGGGCATTCGGTGCTGGGTGCCGCCGGGGCAGGCTTGGCCCTGGCGGCGATCCTCGATGACATCAGCGGTTGGCGCATGGCGTTCCGGCGGCTTCTCCTGCGTCCGCGGACCGCATACAACGTGGTCGCGGTAACCGGTGACCCTGCCGCGAGGCGAACCCTTGTCGTACTCGCGCACCACGACGCCGCGCCGTCTGGTTTCGTCTTTCGACAGGTACTGCAGGAGTGGCTGGCGACCCGCCGGCCGGACATAATCGAGGCGATGCGGACGAATCCGCCGATGTGGTGGCCGGTTCTCGCCGGACCCGCGCTGGTGTCCCTAGGCAGTGCCACCAGGATTCGTGCACTGCGCCGCGCCGGCTTCATTTGCAGTCTTGCGTCGCTGGCCGCTATGGCCGATATCGGATTGCGGCCGGCGGTGCCCGGCGCCAACGACAACCTCACCGGCGTTGCGGTGCTGACGGCGCTCGCTCGTGCCCTACAGGCCGAGCCGGTGCGCGGCCTGCGGGTCATGCTGGTATCGGCGGGAGCGGAGGAGGCGCTGCAAGAGGGGATTCGCGGCTTCGCCCGCCACCACTTTGCGGAGTTGTCCACCGACAGCACCTACTTCCTCAACTTCGACACCGTTGGCTCCGGACGGCTCGTTCTGCTCGAGGGCGAGGGGCCGGTGATAATGCGTGACTATGACGCCGGATTCAAGGATCTGGTGGCCGGATGCGCCTCGGAGCAGGGCGTACCGCTGTTGCGCGGCCTACGGTCACGCAACAGCACCGACGGAGCCGTGCCGCTCAATCACGGATACCCTACCGCCACGCTGGTCTCCGTCGACGACCGCAAACTGATTCCGCACTATCACCTCAATACCGACGTGCCGGCAAACGTCGATCTCAAGTGCGTGGTCGGTGCCACCCGCCTCGCAATAGCGGTGACGCGGAGGCTGGCAAGCTCAGCACCCCATTCGGCGGGCGGTCAGTCTTCCAGGTCGCTTAGCCGGATCCCCAGTGCTGACGCCAGCGACAGCACCGTGAAGTAGCCCGGCTCGACCACTCGCCCTGACTCGATCTTCCTGAGGGTTGACACGGCCACCTGAGCGTGGGCGGCCAGCTGCTCCTGAGTCATGCCCCGGTCACGACGCAACACGCGCAGCCGTACTGCGAGCCGGTTCGCCTGATCACGAAACCTGCTCTCGTCACGCTTGGCGCGCCCCGCTGGCACGATCAACAAGACTGCTCACTCAGGCCGGACTGCTCGATCAGCGAAGTGGGTTCGGGGTCGGCGAAGGGTCGCTGACGTCGACGCAAGATCAGCTAGTTCGCGTCGCGTCGTGCAGCATGGGGAAGAACCGCGGGACGGACGACGAGCGAGCAAGCGAGAGGAGGTGCCAGAACCAGATGGCCACCGCTGATCAAGTCAAGGCGCTCGTCAGGAGTCACGGAGATGGCGACGACGCCCGCTTCTACTCGGTGGCGCTGCAGGTGGCCGCGCACGCCGCGCGAATCGGGCAAGCCCGATTCGCCCAGGAGTTGCGCGATCTCGTTGATACCGCTCGCACGCACACCACCAGCGCCGACGGCCAGCTCCGCCGTCCGGTTCCCGTCGCCCGGCCAAGGGGCGAGCTCGCTGACCTCCTCACCGTCGCCTACCCCAGCACCCGAATCGCGGACATCTCCCTGGAAGCAGGCGTACGTCAGCGACTCGACCGGGTCCTGCTCGAACAACACCAGCAGGACCGCCTACGCGAAAAGGGCTTCCATCCAGTGCGCCGCCTGCTGCTGGTCGGCCTGCCCGGCACCGGCAAGACGATGACGGCCAGCGCCCTGGCCGGCGAGCTTGGCCTGCCACTGTTCACCATCCGTCTCGACGGGCTGATCACGAAGCTGATGGGTGAGACAGCCGCCAAGCTGCGGCTCGTGTTCGACGCGCTCGCCGAGACCCGCGGCGTCTACCTGTTCGACGAAGTCGACGCGCTTGCCGGTGAACGCGCCCGGGCCAACGACGTCGGCGAGATCCGCCGCGTACTCAACTCGTTCCTGCAGTTCCTCGACCAACAGGACTCGCCGAGCCTGCTGGTCGCGGCCTCCAACCATCCACAGTTGCTCGACCGGGCGTTGTTCCGCCGCTTCGACCTGATGGTCGACTACCCGTTACCGACACCCGAGGTCGCCCGCGCGGTGATCCGTAACCGGCTGGCTACGATGAGCCCGCGGCGGTGGGCGTGGGACCGGGTCGATAAGGCAGCCGCCGGACTGAGCCACGCCGAGATCACGGTCGCCTGTGAGTTGGCGGCCAAGGAGGCCATCCTGTCCGGTCAGCAGCACGTCGCTACCGCATCCCTGGTCGCAGCTCTCCTTGAGCGCCGGAACGCGGTGGCCGGCGACCGGTAGCCAGGGCGTCGATAGATGGCCCTCGCCATGCAGGACCACGCTGGCTGGTCGCTTGCTTTGGCCACATCGTCTGACTCGGTCGGCAGGGCAGCACGCTGGCGGCACGCGCCGTCCTACGAGGTGCTGCGCCTGGATGGCGACCCAGAACAGTCGGCTCCAGTTCGCCGGGCTCACGACCGACGGAAGCTTCATCGACTACGGGCGTGTCGATGGTCTGACGGGCGGATTCCAACGGGCGCAGGCTGAACATCCCGATGGCGACCGGGCCAGGCGGCTGCCGGTGCAGGTGCTCACACCGGGCCAGACCGGCGCAGCGGGCCTCTGCCCGGCTGCTGGTCAGCTGTGCTGGGTTCAGGACCTCATCGGTTGGGTATCCCCGACCTGGCTGGACTGCACGTGTTCCCGAGTAATGAAAGGGGCATCCAGTGGAAATCATTGGCCTCATCGTGGCGGGCATTATCATCGGCCTGCTTGGCAAGTTCTTTGCGCCGGGCTCGCGTGACAACATTCCGTTGTGGCTCACCATCCTCTGCGGGATCGGTGGAGTTCTCATCGGGTACTACGTCGCAGCGGCTCTTGGCGTAGCCGCAACGCCCGGCATCGACTGGACCCGGTGGATCATCAGCATCGTCGTGGCGGCCGTCCTGGTCATGATCGCGGCCACGGTGACTGGCCGGTCAAGCGGCAGGGTGACCGGACGACGCGGCGGTACCCTCTGAGCTTCTGCCATCAGCAGGGGAAGCATCGCAGGCACCACCTGAGATAACCCCTTGACCACGCAGGCATACGGCAGGAGCTCGTGCGTATGCCGCGCTGGCATGGGCAATCGCAGCGCCGATGACGGCACTCGACTCTTCCGAGCCGGTGCCGTCACTGCCTGACCTGTTCTCGCCGCCTGACGCGACGGCCCACTCGGTACCCGGATGGTGGCGGGCTGACCGCTTCGGGTCGGGTTCGTCTACGGGTCGGGTTCGTCGAGGGACAGGTTCGATGCCTGCCCGGCGCTGCCACCTCGGATCGCGAAGCGCGGTCGGGCCACAGCGCTGCCTACATGCAACGTCAGGCAGGTTCATCCAAGCCCCCCACAGAACTTGACGTAGTCGCCGGTCCACCGGGATCCCCGGGCAGGGACACCATTGATAGGGACATCATTGATGCTGTGGCAGCTCGCCCGATGCAGGACGACCGGCGTGCCGCTACCGCCGCGCTCGGCGTTCAGCACATACCCGTCCTGGTGGACTGCCAGCCATCGCAGGGGATTTCAGACCAGGAGCTCCGCGAGCGAGAAGGCCATCGGTGAGCTACTCGACGACGGTCAGTCCTGCTGCGCAGCCGTGTGTTCGAGTTGAGGGGCGCCCCAGGTCGAGGCCAGCCATGCCAGGTCGGTCTCGGCCGAGAGTCGCGCCCTTGTGGCCCGCGTGAACAGTTCGTTGGTCTTCGTCAGCACGAGCGTGTACGGCCGGCCCTGCCGTCGGGTCTGATGCCGCACCGGCAGGGCGGCCGAGTCGATCAGGGTGTGCACGTGCCGGCGTCCGTCGTTCGCCAGCGGCCACTCCAAGGTGCGCCGCGACCGGGAGCCGAGAAACGCTCCCAGCGTGTCGCACAGGTCGCACCGGCACCCGCTCCATGCGATCGACCAGTCGTCATCGGCTCGCAGCGGTCGCGTGACGATCGCGCGGAGCCGGTGTGCGCAGTCCCTCGCGACCGCGTCGAGGCCCGCCGTCGGCCGGTCGGCCGCGGAGCGTAGCGCCGGCATCAGGCACTCCAGCACCGTGTCCTCGTATCCGCGCAGGGTGGCGATGATCTTCTCGCGCAGCGTGTCGTCGCCCGCCTCAAGCAGCCGCGTGAGCGGCGAGCTGAGCGTCTCCAGCTGCGGCTGGCGGACGTCGGAGCGCGCGGTCGTGGTCCAGGTCCGCAGTTGAGCGTCCAGCCAGTTCCAGGTTCCGGCGCCCAGCAGCTGTGCCACCTCCGGCGCACCGGCAGCTCGCAGCGCCCCGCACAGCCCTGGCAGTTCCTCCACCCACGCGTGCCGGTCGGTTCCATAGTGGTGCCCCGGTCCGAACCACCCGTCGATGACGCTGCGAGCCCACTCCTGGCCGTACCGCCCGGCCGCTGTGGCCAGCCCGTTCGCGTGCTCCTGTGCGAGCGTCTCCACCCGGAACGGCTCGAGCAGCATCGCGGCCGTCCCGGCCGCGCCCAGGCCCGCGGCCACGTCCAGCGTGGCGCTGAGCAGTCCCGCGTGCGACCCGGTTTTCTTCCAGAACGGTGCGAGTGACTCCGCCGCGGCCCGTGCCCCCGCCAGGTCGCCGGACTCGATGCGGTCGCGGAGCTCGTGCAGCGCCCACTGCGACCCGGCCTCGGCACGCGCGGCGAACGCGCGGTCACGTGGCCATACGACAACCGCGGCCCGCCGGTACCACCGGTCCAGCGTGTTGCCGTAGTTGCCCATGTAGCCCTCGTACTCCGACTGGTAGGGCGTCAACTTCACGCTCGGGGTGGCCGCGCACACCTCGTGGTCGGCGACGTACAGCGAGATCGGCTCGCCGCCGGTGCCGTCCGGCCGGGTCCACCAACCGAGGTTGATCTCATCGTCGATCAGGCTGGTGAGCTGATGGCCGTCCTCGTCCTCGTCCTCGTCGTGGTAGCCGCCCCACCCGTAGCCGCCGGACGGTTCGACGTCCCAGGTCTCCTTCACCTCGGCGAGTGCGAGGACGGTCTCGCACCCGGCCCGCTCGGCGGCCGCGCGCACCAGCGCGGCCCGCTCCGCGTCGGCGCCCTTGAGCCGGGGCCAGGCCAGGCCCCGCTGGGTGTACTCGTGGTCGAGCAGGAAGACCAGCCGGTTGGGCGGATCGAGGTCCCGCCCTCCGTATGGCCGCTCGGCCGGCGTGGTGAAGTGCTCGGCCAGGCAGTGCGCGAGCTCGGTGGTGGGGCCGGTCTCCGCGGCGGGAGCCTCCGCACTGGCGAGGAGGTTGAACGTGAGCGTCACCCGGTACCCGGATCTGACCGGCGTGACCTCGTGACGGCAGTCGGCGTAGAACGCGACGAGGGCGAGCTCCTCCTTCGACGCGCGGTAGGTCCGGCTTTCCCCGGCGTGTTCGATGACCAGCTCCCCGCCGGTATGGGTCGACGGCAGCGACACCACCAGGGTGCCCACCATCTCGTCGTGCTTTTCCGAGTCCTGGTGCGGGAGGAAGAACTGCCCCTTCCCGTACACCAGCATCGAATGCGGCTCGGCCAGCAGCCGCGCCGTCCGCGGGAGCTCGAGTTGGTCACGGAAGTGCTCCAGCGCGCCGTCCAGCAGCGCCGCCCAGCCGGGACCGCCGAGCGTGAACTGATCCGGAGTGAGCTCCCAGGTGTCGCGGACACCGGCGTCGGTCAGCGTCTCCTCACCCCGGCCGAACATCGCCGGCCGCGCCACCGCGATCAGCTTCCTGGCCAAGGGCGCGCGGATCGGAAGGCTCACCGGCCCGACGCCGGCCACCTCGAGTTCGACCATCCGTGCCGGCGCCAGCAGCTGAGCGCTGAACGCCCCGGCCGGTTCGGAGTCGCCGAGTAGCCGTGCCAGCCGTTCCCGTGCCGCCATCGCCATTATGTCCCGCCGCATGCTCGTCGTTGTTCTTCGCGGCCGGACTGTATCGGCCGGCCGTACCCGTTCCGGCGGGTGCACCGTTCGCGGCATCTTGATGCTCCCGTGTGATGCTAAGATGCTGGGATGCGGACGACGATCAGGATTGACGACGAGCTCTACCGTGAGGTGAAGGCTAGAGCTGCTCGCTCCGGGCGCACGGTGGCTGCTGTCCTCGAGGATGCGGTCCGCCGCGGCCTGAACCCACCTGAGCAGCGGTCCGGCGGTCGCTATGTCGTTCGTCCGATGGGTACCGGTGGGCTCCAACCTGGTGTGGATCTGGCATCCAACGCGTCCGTCCGTGAGGCCATGGAGGAAGGCGTATCGGTTGATGAACTGCGTTGACGTCAACATCCTCGTTTACGCTCACCGGGCCGACCTCGACCAGCACGCTGACTACCGGTTGTTGCTGGAGCAGCTGACCAACGGCCAAGAGCCGCTCGGGCTCGTCGACGCGGTACTCAGCGGCTTCGTACGGGTGATCACCAACCGGCGGGTCTTCGTCGAGCCGAGCTCACCGGATCAGGCGTGGCAGACCGTCAACGACCTCCTCGCCGCCCCCGCGACCATGCGGCTGTTTCCGGGCGCCCGTCACTGGGACATGTTTCGGCAGCTCGCCGAGGACATCGACGCACGTGGCAACGACATCTCTGATGCTTACCTCGCTGCTTATGCGATGGAGAACAACGCAACGTGGTTGAGCGCCGACCGGGGGTTTGCGCGCTTCAAGCGACTGCGCTGGGCTCACCCGCTTGACAACTGAGTCCGTGCTCACCGCGCCATGCCGGACATCTTCGCGTCGGGCCTCACCGGCAACCAGTGGGTCCGGTAGGCCCGCTCGATGCTCGGTTCTCCCGACTTGGAGAACCGGAGTCGCCGGCGATCCCTCGTCCAGCTGACGTAATCCGTTTCGCTGGGACGCAAGCCCGCGCTCTCGGCCCAGTTCCGAAAGATCCGCATCGCCGTACTGATCTTGGGCAGGCTGGCGACCGTTACCGACTCCAGATATGGCGCGCGCCCCCGCCGCCAGTCTTCGACGCTCTCGGGGCGAAGCCAGCCAGTGGCGAGCAATGCGTCGATCGCCGTGACGTAACCGTTCCTGGTGACCGCCGCATTGCCGGCCGCGGCGATCCTTCGCCGGAGTTTCGCCTGGTTCTGGGGATTCATCGGTCAGTCAGTCGAGAGTGCCCAGGCCGTGCGGGCGGCAGCATTGCTTGTATTTGCGTCCCGAGCCGCACCAGCAGGCCGCGGTCCGCGCCGGTGGCCAGGCCGTCATGGCGGGTTGGGTGCGCAGGTCCGGGTACGCGAGCAGGTCCTCTGCCGACGGATTGCGGACTCCCTTCTCGCGTAGGAAGGCCTCGAGACCGGCGACGTCGCCGGGCGTGTGGTTGGCGCCGAGGCCCTCTCGGGTGACGTAGGCGCAGAATCGCTCGTGCCGCCGGCGGTGCTCGTCCCAGGTGGCGCCTACCTCCGTGGCCAGCTGCGGCCAGCGGGCGAGCAGCTTCTCGTGTTCGACCCGTGGCCAGAAGACCGACAGCGTCGTGGCCTCGTAGTGGTAGGCGTCGTCGTCGTTCGGCGCCACGCGCACGGTGATTGACACTCGGCGGGCCTTTCTACCAGTTGATGGTGTCGCTCAGCTTCAGATGTCCCTGCAGGACGGGCGTGGCCTTCCGCACGGCGGCCTCGTCGGCGCCGAAGGCCTTGGCCGCTTCGGGGTAGGTGGCGTTTCCGGCCTTGGACCAGTAGCGGACCGCCCGGTCCAGCGTTGCTGCGAGCACCCGTGGCGGGAACAGGCTCAGCAGGCCGTCGGGGTCGGGCAGGCGCCACCAGGCGGCCAGGGCGCGAGCCGTGAAGGTCAGGCCGTGCCGGGGGGTGGTGCGGGTAAGCAGGAGCTTTGCCACGGGGTCGAGGCTGACGTTCGTTGGTGGCGCGTGGTTGACCTTGGTGCCGAGTAGGCGGGCCGCTATGCCCGGGTGCCACGGCGTCGCGTAGGGCAGGACCTCGTCAAGGTGGCCGTCCCGCGACCACAGCAGCAGGTACGGGTACTCGCCGTGGCTGGTGTGCAGCGCGCCCGCGGTGCCGCCCCGCTGCCCGGCCACCGGATGGGCGTAGTTGCCGCAGGTGAACTGCGTCGGGGTGTGGCCGAGGGGAACGCCGATCCCGTACAGCGGACCGCAGGCGCCGTAAACGTGGATCAGCGCGTCCAGCGGTGAGTCGGGGTCGACGAGCCGGGCGAGCCTGCGGCGGTCCCCGGCCCCCACCAGCTGCCAGAAGTCGGCGACCTTCCGTTCCTCGGTCTTTCCGGGCAGGAAGGGCCCGGTAGGCCCGACGGGGGCGGTGCGGCCAGGGTTCGCGCGGGCCGGCTCGGGTTTCGGCCGCGCGGCTGCCGGCGGCGGGCTGCGGTCTTCCTTCCTGGGCTTCGTCTGGAGTTTCGGCGGGGCCGGGGCCGGGGGCGGGGCCGGGGCCGGGGCCGCTTTCGCCGGGACGCAGGTGGTGCAGCCGAGATGCGTCTTGGTCGCCGACAGCGGCGCGTGGGCGTCGCAGGTGGGGCAGCGGGTTGGTGCGAGCGCGCCGGTCAGGGGTAGGTAGTCGAAGGTCACCGGCCACCTGCGGTCGCCGCGCCTGACGTCGGTGGTCAGCCGCCAGGCCGGCACGTCGATCAGGTGGAGGCGGTAGGGGCGCAGCGCGTGCTGATGGCGGTACTTCTCGTTGATCTCGGCCAGCCGCCGGTCGCGTTCGGCGGCCGTCGCTTCGGCGCGCGCGTCCAGCAGAGCGGTGCGCTGCCGGTCGGCGCCGTTGCGGCGCTTGTCGATCGCGGCCAGTGCGGCTGCGTAGTACTCGCGTGCCCTGCCGATTTCGGCGGTGCGTTCGGCATCGGCGTCCGTGGCCAGGGTTCGGCCCCGGACGGCCGCGCGCTGGTCAAGCACGTCGTGGGCGGCGGTCAGGGCGGGAACGAGGTCGATCTTGACGTCCTGGCGGGAGGTGACCTCCGCCGTGCTCGCCGCTTGGCGCAACCGCTCGGTGTGCTCTTCCGGCCAGGCGATCCGTGACGGGACGTCGATCAGGCACTCGGCGACCTCGGTGAACTGGTCCTCCGCGGAGACCGTGTGCGTGACCAGTGCCGCGAGGTGCACCGTCGGTCGGTGGATGCGGATCGGCGACCCGGTGGCGTCGATCCGGCCGTGCTCGACGGCGACGAGTTCCCGGATCCTTTCCTGTAGCTCTTCGGTGGACGGTGGCTTTTGCGCGCGATGCGGCAGGACGAGCGCTGCGACGTCCCCGGCCACGATGACCGACTCCGCGGCCCGGGCGATCTCCGGGTGGCCGGCGCCGAGGAACAGCACGCCGTCCTCGCGGGCGATGTCCGGATCGTCGGTGATCAGCGCAGACTCCGGCAGGTCGTGAGTGGTGGCGAGCCGCTCGGGCAGGACCGCCAGGACGGTGTCGCCCGATCGCTCCCACAGGCCGCCCTGCGCGCCCAGGTAGTCCAGCCAGAAGGTGAACGCCGGATTCACGCGTCGTCCTCCCCGACGAGGGTGTCGACCGCGCTGCGATCCGTCAGGTAGCGGGCGCGGGCGGCCGCGAGCTCGTCGCCGATCTCGTCCATGCGCCGCGCGAAGGAATCGCCGTCCGTGCTACTTGTGAAGGCGTCGAACACCACCCGCTCGAAATCGAAGTCCTCGTCGATGCGGCCCAGGATCATGTCCAGCTCCCCGACGACCAGCTCGAACAGGTTGATCTTCGTTTCCAGTACGTGGAGGATCCGCTCCTCGATCGTCCCCCGGCAGGCCAGGTTGGTCAGCAGCACGTCGTGGGTCTGGCCGACCCGGTGCAGGCGGCCGAGGCGCTGTTCGATCTGCATGGGGTTCCACGGCAGGTCAAGATTGATCATCACGTGACAGAACTGGAGGTTGCGGCCCTCGCCCGCCGACTCGGTGGACAACAGCACCGGCTTCTCGTCCCGGAAGGTGCCGATGGCACGCTCCTTGTCCGCCCGCGACAGGCTGCCGTGGTACACCGCCGCGTCGATCCCGGCGGCTCGGGCCGCCGCGGCCACGATGTCCAGGGACTGCCGGAAAGCGGTGAACACCAGCACCTTGTCTCCGGCCGCCACATGCTCGCGCAACTTCGTTACCAGGAGGCGAACCTTGGCCGGCTCGGTGATCGCCTCCGCCGCGCCGGCAAGACCGGTCCAGCCGAGCTTGCGCAGCGTCGGGGCGGCCGCCGCCGGGATGGACCCGGCCAGCCGGGCCACCGAGCGCAGCGCGAGGCGCTGCGTGGCCGGCGCTTCCTTTGCTTCGACCCGGATCCGTTCGGCGAGCTCGGCGTACAGGTCCCGCTCGTCGGTGTCCGGCGTGACGAGGTGGGTTTCGGCCAGCCGTTGCGGCAGCCGCAGCGCGACCTCGCTGCGACGGTGGCGCACCATCACCTGCCGGGTTCTGGCCCGCAGCTCGGGGATGTTGCGCGGATTGTGCGCATCGCCGCCGGGCGGGGCGTGCCGGGCACGGAACTGGCTCGGGGTGCCGAGCAGACCGGGTGCCACCAGGGAGATCATCTCGTACAGGT
>DASSUA010000077.1:0-2285 GCA_035707525.1 Pseudonocardiaceae bacterium | reverse complement strand
CCGTAGGTCAAAGGGTTGAAAACCGGTGACCAGAAACGGGCTACTGCCACACCGCCAGCGCCACTGCGCGGGCGGCCAGGCCATCGGCGCAGCCAGGTTAGCAAGCCGGGAGGCGCGGTGAACAGCATCGACCCCACCCTCGTCAGGCGGCTGCGGGTGACCTACCTCGGCACCTGCGCCCAGCGCGACCTCGGCGACCTCGGCGTGCCGTCGTCCTACCGCGCCCTGCTGTGCGCCCCGCGCCCGGCGGCCGGCCTGGAGTTGACACTGCCGTTCCTGCTCGGCAAGAACGCGAAGTGGTCAGCCGAACACGAGTTCTGGCGCGAAGTATGCGAACGCACCGAGAGCCAAGGCCTGCCACCGCCGGACTCGGACCGCGCCGCCGCCCGCATGCTGCGCATGGGCGTGCCCCTGCGCGGCCACGGCACGCTGTCCGCGCCCGGCCACAAGCCCCGCCTGGAGCTGTACCTCTACCCGTTCGGCTGCGCCGCGCTCGCCACCGTCGACCTGCTCTGGCCACAGGGCACCACGCTGACCGCGGCATTCGAGCAGTTGACCGCCGCGGAGGACGCCGAGGCGACCGCCAATGCTGGAACCGCCTCGGTCGACACCACCCTGCGGCAGGTGGCGCCCGAAGCGGCCGTAGCGGTGTGCGCGCTGTTCAACGCCACACCCAAACACACCGTCATGACACCGACCCATCGGATCGTCACCGTGATCGACGCCGCCGTGCCGGAACTGGCCACCATGCCGGAGGCCAGCGGGCCCATCCATCGCGACATGCACCGGCTGGCGGCCGGCGACGACCCGCCCGAGGAACCACGCCTGGCCTTCGTGGCCAGATGGGTCGGCCGATCCTTCCGCTGGTCACCCGCCGACCTCGTCTACATGCTCGACCGCGGCACCACGGCGCTCGCCGCCGGCCCGGCCAGACAACGCCCCGCCGACGCCAAGCGCACGACCTCCACCAGACACCGGAACCTGACCCTTACGCTCATGCACGTCTCGGCGTCAGCCGCCGTCGTTCGCCTCAGCCGCGAATCCCCCACCATGTTCAACCAGGACTGGGCCCGCGACTCCGCCCACCGCATCGGCCGCCTGTACGGCCCCAAGCCGGTCGCCGCCCGCTACTGGGGCCTCGAACCACGGCAGTTCCTCGACCCGCTCAGCGTCGAGGCCGTCGAAGCGGTCCTCGGCCAGCCGCTGCAGCCCGCCCAACTACCCCCACAGACCTACCCGTGAGTTCGCCTGCGGCAGATCGCCATATCGGAGTACCTGGCCGGCGAGCCGGCTACCGCACCGCACTGTGGACTACCGGTGGACTACCACGCCCGCATACCGCCGATACGGGGCTGTCCGATTTCGCAACCTCCTCATCAAGGTGCGCGAGAAACTGGAGCGACAGCCCGACGTGGTGGTGTTGACCGGCGGGGGAAGTCGGATGCCGATCACACGCCGAGTCTGCGCGCAGATGTTCCCCGAAGCCATACCGGAGTTGGACGACGCACCGTCGTTCCCGGTCGTCCGTGGGCTTGCTAGCGCTGTCCGATACCGGATCCAGGCTCTGCGCTTCCGCCGCGACGCGACCGGCGTCGCTACCGCGCCAGAGGTCACGGCGATGCTGCGCGAGGCGACGGTCGCGGCTCGGGCTGGAGTCGTCGAGCACGCTTGTCCAGCGCCTGCTGCCGGCCGTACCGGCCGGCCTGGTGGAGATCGAGTCACAGCTGGCCAGGATCCGGTTCGCCCACGCCCTGGTCCGCGACGCCGTCTATGCCTCCATGCCCCCCGCGCGCAGAGCCGCCCTGCACCGCACCAGCGCCGGCCTGCTCGAACCGCTGGCACGGGTCCGAGACGAATGGGCCGGCGCGGTAGCCCTGCACTGGCATCGGGCCGGTGAGCCTGGCCGCAGCGTCGGCTGGGCGAGGCTCGCGGCCGGTGTCGCACGGGCCGCCGCGGCCCACGACGAGACGATCGAGTACCTGGAACTGGCCCTGGATGCCCTCGACCACCAGCTCGGCGACGGTGACGCCGGCCGGGACGAGCTGCTGCGCGACCTGGCCCGCGCCCAGTATCTCGCCGGGCGGATCCAAGACAGCATCGACACGTGTGAACAGGCGGCCGAGGCGGCCCGGCGCGCCGGTCGGGCCGACATCGTCGCCCGCTCGGCGCTCGTCGTCCAGGGCATCGGCGACCCCGCCATCAACCATCGGGTCGAACGGCTGTGCCGCCAGGCGCTGGCACAGCTCGACGACTCACCGGCAGCGCAGGCCGAGCCCACCCAGTCG
>DASSUA010000076.1:0-2344 GCA_035707525.1 Pseudonocardiaceae bacterium | reverse complement strand
ATCCAGTGGGTCCAGCTCGGCGACGACCCGCGCTCTGTCGCCGAGCGCCTGCACGCCGAGCACGGCATGGCCGATTCCGCCGACGAGCTGCTCGACTGCCCGGTGCTGCTGCTCGGCACGCTGGACCAGATGGTTCAGCGGGTGCACACGTTGCGCGAGCGCTACGGCGTCAGCTATCTCGTCGCGCACCGCCGAAGCTTCGACTCGTGGAGCCAGGTGGTGCGAGCCTTGAAGTCGTGACTGGCGGTTGGCGCGAGGTCGGCGATCGCGTCTTCGCGCGAAGGCACCCGTCGTACGACCTGAACGTCGGCCTGGTCGTTGGCGACGGCGGGTGTCTCGTCGTCGACACCAGGGCCTCGCAGGCCGAGGCCCGCGAGCTGGCCGACGCCGTCCGCCGGATCACCCCGCACCCGTGGGTCGTGGTCAACACGCACGCCCACTTCGATCATTACTTCGGCAACGCGGTGTTCCTGCCGGCCCCGATCTGGGGGCACGCCCGGTGTGCGCAGGCCATTGTCCGGCACGGCGAGCAGCACCGGCGGCAGGCGATCGCCGAGTTCGGGCCCGCGGACGAGTTGTCGCAGGTCGTGCTCACGCCGCCGGACAAGCTGTTCGCAACCTCGGTGTCGTTGACCGTCGGCGGCCGCCTGGTGGTGCTGCGCCACCTCGGTCGCGGGCACACCGACAACGACGTCGTGGTGTCGGTGCCCGGGGCCGGGGTCGTGTTCGCTGGCGACCTGGTGGAGCACGGCGCTCCCCCGGCCTTCGAGGACGCCTTCCCGCTCGACTGGCCGGGGACCGTCGACGCCCTGCTGCGGCTCGTGACCGGCCCGGTGGTGCCCGGCCACGGCGACGTCGTAGACCGCTCTTTCGTCGCGGCTCAATGCGCAGAGCTGGCCGCCGTGGCCGACCTGGCCAGGCGGTCGTTCGCCGAAGGCCGCCCCGCCTGCGACGTCATCGCTGCGGCGCCCTACCCGCCGGAGGTGATCCGGCTGGCGCTGACCCGCGCGTACCTGCAGCTGGCCGGGGGTGCCAGCTAGCTGGCGTTGCGGTCGCCGAGGATCACCAGGATCCGCTCGAGCATCTCGCCCTGCCGCCCCAGCAGCTGGCTGTGCGACAGGAGCACCTCGCCCTGCAGGTCCAACTGCACGCCCTGCCGCTCCAGCAGCTGGCCCTGCCCGTCGAGTCGCTCATTGAGCTGGTCGAGCCGCCCATTGAGCTGATCGAGCCGCACGTCCACCTGATCAAGGCGCTCACCCAGGTGGTCGAGCCGCACGTCCACCTGATCAAGCCGCTCACCCAGCTGATCAAGCCGCACGTCCACCTGATCAAGGCGCTCACCCAGGTGGTCGAGCCGCACGTCCACCCGATCAAGCCGCTCACCCAGCTGATCAAGCCGCACGCTGTGCGATTGCAGCTGCTCGCCGTGGGACTGCAGGATGCGTTCCTGGGCCTGCTGGTTTCGTTCGATGCGGTCCAGCCGCTCGCCGAACTGCGTCTGGATCTGGCCAAGGCGGTGCAACTGGGCCGTGTGGTCGGCAACCGTCCGCTCGATGACCGCGACGGAGCTGTGGGTCCGGTCGAGCAGCTCGTAGACGTCATCGACGTCATGCCGGAGCTGTTTGACGCGGCGGTTGAGCTCCGGCGAGGCCATGGCGAGAGCCTACTGGTTCGGGGCGGCTCGCAGATCAGAATCGTGTGATCATCAGGCGCACTAGAACGCCGGCCAGGGGATCGAGGGCCAGTCGCCGCTCGGGCTCGGGAACCGGCCGACCGCCAGCAGCCGCTCGGCGCGATCCAGCAGCGCCTGGCGCTCCTTGCGGGTCAGGTGCGGCGCCAGCTCGGCCGCCAGACCCTCGGCCGATCGCGCTCGCAGCCGGGCTAGCAGCTGCTCCAGGCCGTCCACCACGTCCGGCGGCAGCGGCTCGTCGAGCCAGCCCCACAGCACCGTGCGCAGCTTGTCCTCGTAGTGCAGGCAGATCCCATGGTCGACGCCGTAGACGGCGCCGTCGACGCCGGCGAGCACGTGGCCGCCCTTGCGGTCGGCGTTGTTGACCACGACGTCGAACAGCGCCATCGCCCGCAGCTCGGGGACGTCGGCGTGCACGAGCACCGCCGGCTCGCCGCGCCCGTCGCGGGCCCGCAGCACGCCGAGCCAGCCGACCGGCACCTCCGTCGGCGGCAGCACGTCGACGAGCTCGCGCTCGTCGTCGGTGTCCACCCACACCTGCACCATCCCGGGCCCGAACGGCCCGTCGCGCAGCAGCGTCGGCGGCACGACGTGCCAGCCCGCCGTCTCCGACACGAGGTGGCTGGCGACCTCGCGTCCGGCCAGCGTGCCGTC
>DASSUA010000075.1:0-9259 GCA_035707525.1 Pseudonocardiaceae bacterium | reverse complement strand
GAACCCGCAGGGCCGCGGGCTCCGGTTCGCCGGCCGGGGCGTGCCAGGTCACCCCCGACCAGCAGAACGGGATCATCGCGCCGGCGCCGGACTCGTGCCCGGCGACGACGAGCTGGCCGTGCGTGGCGGCGTCGAGCAGCGCCGGGTGGATGACGAAGCGCCCGCGCTGCGGGGCGGCGGCGTCGCCGGCGGGCAGGGCCACCTCCGCGCAGACGGCATCCCCGTCGCGCCACGCGGCCCGCAGCCCGCGAAACGCCGGGCCGTAGTGGTAGCCGCTCGCCTCCAGGCGCTCGTAGGCGTCGCCGATGGGCACCGGCTCGGCCGCCGGCGGCGGCCAGTGCGCTCCCGGCTGAGCATCCGGCGGCGCGGCGGCCACGGCGAGGTGCCCGCTGCCGTGCCTGGTCCAGGCCGTCTCGCCGGGTCCGCGGGAGTGGACGTTGACCGGCCGGCGGCCGGTCTCGCCGGTGGCGCCGACGGTGACCTGCACCGTGACGTGATCCGCCGCGGGCAGGACCAGCGGCGCCTCCACGGTGAACTCGTCGAGCGCGCGGCAGCCGACCTCGACGCCGGCCCGCAGGGCCAGCTCGACAAACGCGGCGCCGGGCAGCAGCGCGTGCCCGGCCACCCGGTGGTCGCCGAGCCAGGGCTGCTCCGCCAGGGACAGCCGGCCGGTCAGCACGATCCCGCCGCTGTCCGGCAGCGGCACCGCCGCGGTGAGCAGCGGGTGATCGGTCGGGTCCGGTCCGGCGGCGCCACCGGCACCGGTCGCCGGAGCCTGCCAGTAACGGGTGCGCAGGAAGGCCGTGGTGGGCAGGTCGACGGGGGCACCAGGCCGGCCGCCGAGGTAGGCGCGCCAGTCCGGCACGTGGCCGTGCACGTGCAGCCGGCCGAGCGCGGTCACCACCGCCCGCGCCTCGTCCTCACGCCCGCCGCGCAGCAGCGGCACGGTGTCCTCGCGGCCGCCGCGCGGCGGCGGCACGGTGGCGGGTCCGTCCTGGTCGCGCAGGCACTCCCGGGCCATCGCCGACAGCGTCGCGTCCGGGCCGAGCTCGACGTAGCGGGTGACGCCGAGCCCGCGAAGGGTCGCGATCGCGCCGGCGAACCGGACCGGCCGCCGGGCCTGGGCCGCCCAGTAGGCGGGCGTGCCCAGCTCGGCGGGTTCGGCGAGCCTGCCGGTCACCGTGGACACGATCGGCACGGACGGTGCCGTAACCGACAGCCCGGCCAGGACCCGCTCGAACTCGGCCAGCATGGGGTCCATCAGCGCCGAGTGGAACGCGTGGCTGACCCGCAGCCGGCGCGTCCGGCGGCCACGGGCGGCCAGCTCCGCGGCCACGGCGGTGACCGCGTCCTCGGCGCCGGACAGCACGACGGCCTCGGGCCCGTTGACCGCCGCGATCCCGACCGGGCCGGGAGCCTCGCGCAGCAGCTCGGCGACCTCCGCCTCGCCCGCCGCGACCGCGACCATCGCCCCGCCGCGCGGCAGGGCCTGCATGAGCCGGTCGCGGGCGGCCACCAGGCGGCAGGCGTCCGGCAGCGAAAGCACGCCGGCGACGTGGGCGGCGGCGATCTCGCCGACCGAGTGGCCGGCGAGGAACGCGGGCCGGACGCCCCAGGACCGCACCAGCCGGTACAGCGCGACCTCGAAGGCGAACAGGGCCGGCTGCGTGATGCCGGTCTCGTCGATGCCGTCGCCGGTGGCGATCGCGTCCCGAAGCGACCCGCCGGAGGGCAGTTCGAGCAGCGGATCCAGCGTGGCGCACACCTCGTCGAACGCCGCCGCGAACTCGCCGAACGCGGCCGCGAGCCGCGAGCCCATGCCGGCGCGCTGGGCGCCCTGGCCGGTGAAGATGAACGCGATGTCACCGGGCTCGGCGGTGCCGGTCACCCCGGTGACGAGCCCAGCGGCGTCGCGGCCGGCGGCGAGCTCGGCCAGACCGGCCGCGAGCTCGGCCCGGTCCGCGCCGACGACGACCGCCCGGTGCGGCAGCAGCGCCCTGGTCGCGGCGAGCGACCAGCCGACGGCCCGCAACGGTTCCCGCTCGACCGTGGGCAGCAGCCGGGCGGCCTGGGAACGCAGGGCGGCGGCCGAGCGCGCGGACAGCACGAGCGCGGCGACCGCCGGCTCGGGGGTCGGGTCCGGCTCGGCCCGGGCGTCGGGGGCCTGTTCGAGCACGAGGTGCCCGTTGGTGCCGCTGATGCCGAACGAGGACACCGCGGCCCGCCGGGGCCGGCCGGTGTCCGGCCACTGCCGCGCCTCGGTCAGCAGCTCGACGGCGCCGGCCGACCAGTCCACGTGCGGCGACGGGCTGTCGACGTGCAGCGTCTTCGGCGCCACGCCGTGGCGCATGGCCAGCACGAGCTTCATCACCCCGGCCACGCCGGCCGCCGCCTGGGTGTGCCCGAGGTTGGACTTGACCGACCCCAGGTAGAGCGGCAGCCGCCGCTGCTGGCCGTAGGTGGCGAGCAGGGCGTGCGCCTCGATCGGGTCACCAAGCCGGGTCCCGGTCCCGTGCGCCTCCACGACGTCGACGTCGGCCGGGGCCAGGCCGGCCTCGGCCAGCGCCTGGCGGATCACCCGCTCCTGCGACGGCCCGTTCGGCGCGGTCAGCCCGCTCGACGCCCCGTCGGAGTTGACGGCGCTGCCGCGGATCACCGCCAGCACCCGGTCGCCGTCGCGAACCGCGTCGGACAGCCGCCGTAAGGCGAGCACCCCGGCGCCCTCGGCGCAACTGACCCCGTCCGCCGACGCGGAGAACGCCTTGGACCGGCCGTCCCTGGCCAGGCCCCCCTGCTCGCTGAAATAGACGAGCATGTGCGGGGTCGACATGACGGTCACCCCGCCCGCCAGCGCCAGCGAGCACTCGCCACGGCGCAGCGACTGCACCGCCAGGTGCAGGGCCACCAGCGACGAGGAGCACGCGGTGTCCACCGTGACCGCCGGGCCCTCCAGGCCGAGGGCGTAGGCGACGCGGCCGGTCACCAGGCTGCCGTCGCTCGTGGTGCCCGGGTAGTCGTGGTACATCACCCCGGCGAACACCCCGGTGCGGCTTCCCTTCAGCGACAGCGGGTCGATCCCGGCCCGCTCGACCGCCTCCCACGCCACCTCTAGCAGCACCCGCTGCTGCGGGTCCGTCGACACCGCCTCGCGGGGCGAGATCCCGAAGAACGCGGCGTCGAACTCGGCCGCGTCGTGGAGGAACCCGCCCTCCCGGGTGCACGTCCTGCCCTCGCGGCCGGGCTCAGGGTCGTACCTGGCGTCGATGTCCCAGCCGCGGTCGGTCGGGCACTCGGTCACCGCGTCGACGCCGTCAGCCAGCAGCCGCCACAGGCTCTCCGGCGAGTCGACGCCACCGGGGAACCGGCAGGCCATCCCGACGATCGCGACCGGTTCGCGGGCGGCCGCGACGAGCCGCTCGTTCTCCTGCCGCAGCCGCTCCCGGTCCAGCAGCGCCCTGCGCAGCGCCTCGGCCACCTTGTCGGCGCCGGCACGGCCATCCGTCACTGCGCCCCACTTTCCGGCGCGCCGCGCCTTACCACGCGATCGGCAGCCGGCTCGGGCCCCGCACGATCACCCCGAACTGCCACTGGACCCCCTCGGCTCCCCCGGCCAGCCGCAGCCCGGGCAGGCGCTCGAGCAGCAGGCGCAGCGCGACCTGCAGTTCGAGCCTGGCGAGCTGGGCGCCGATGCAGTGGTGCGGCCCGTGCCCGAACGTCACGTGCGGGTTGGGGTGGCGGGCGAAGTCGATCCGCTCGGGGTCGGTGAACACCTCCGGGTCCCGGTTGGCCGCGGCGATCGCGGGCAGCACCGGCTCCCCGGCGCGCACCACGGTCTCGCCGAAGCCGACCTCCGTGCGCGCGTACCGGGCGAACATCGCCGCGGTGTTGATCGGCACGACCCGCAGCAGCTCCTCGACCGCCGACGGCATCAGCTGCGGGCGGGCCCGCAGCTCGGCGAGCAGGTCGGGCTCGGTCAACAGGGTGTAGACGAAGCTGGGGATCGCCGAGGCCACCGTCTCCACCCCGCCGGTGAGCAGGCCGGGCCCGGCGATCGAGATCAGCTCGATCTCGGTGAGCCGGTCGCCCTCGTCGCGCGCCCGGACCAGCGCCCCGAGCAGGTCGTCGGTCGGCTCCCGGCGGCGCTGCCCGATCAGCTCGGCCATGTAGTCGAACAGGCCCTGGCCGGCGTACTGCAGCACGTCGTCCCTGGCGGTGGCCTCGTTGGTGATCGCCTCGGTCCACTCGCGGAACCGCTCGTGGTCGGCGAACGGGACGCCGAGCAGGTCACAGATGACCGACGTGGGCAGCAGCCGGGAGAAGTCCTCGACGAGGTCGGCGGTCCGGCCGCGCCCGGTCATCGAGTCGATCAGCCGGTTCGCGAGCCGCTCCACCCCGGCTCGCATCTGCTCGACCCGCCGGGCGGTGAACGCCTTTCCGACCAGGGTGCGCAGCCGCGTGTGGTCCGGCGGGTCCATCCCCATGATCCCGTCGTCGGTCGCCTCGCGGCGGATGCGCGGCTGGTCCAGGCCCTGGGCCAGCGAGCGGCTGAACCTGGGGTCGATCAGCACCGTGCGGACGTCGGCGTAGCGGGTGGCCAGCCAGGCCGGCTCGCCGAACGGGAGCTGGACCCGGCACAGCCCGGGGCGGCGCTGCAGCTCGCCGTACAGCGGGGAGACCTCGGTGCCGCGCATCTCGAACGGATACGCGAGCACCTGCTCGACGGTGGCCATCCGCGCCTCCCTCTCCCGACTGCCCCGGTGGTCACCGGCCGTGCTCGGCGACCACCTTCCGAACCGCGAGCGCGACGTCGAGCACGTCGTCGGCGTCCTGGGCGAGCGCCGGCAGCGGCAGCATGACCAGCCGCTCGGACAGCGACTCGGCGACCGGGCACGGGGTGATCAGCGAGCCGGCCAGCACCGGCTGCCGGCTCAGCGGCACCGGGTAGCGCGGCGCGGCCGCGATGCCCTCCGAGCGCAGCGCGACGACCAGGTCGGCGAGCGGGCGGCGGAACCGGTCGGGGTCGATCGAGACCACGTACTTCCAGTACACGTGCCGCGCCCCGGTGCGCTCGGCCGGCAGGCCGATGCCGTCGATGCCGCCGATGCCGCCGAGCTCGGCGGTGAGCCGGGCGGCCGCGAGCCGGCGCGAACGAAGCAGCTCCGGCAGGCGGGTGAGCTGCGAGTGCCCGATCGCGGCCTGGGCGCCGGTCAGCCGGTAGTTGTAGCCGAGCATGACGTGGTGGGCGTTCGGCGTGCCCGGGATCTGCTGCTGGGCGTGCGAGCGCAGCAGCCGCACCCGGTCGGCCAGCTCGGGATCGGTGGTCATCACCGCGCCGCCCTCGCCGCCGGCGGTGATCAGCTTGTCCTGCCAGAAGCTGTACGCGCCGGCCACGCCGAGCGCGGCGACCTGGGTGCCGAACAGCGTGGCGCCGTGCGCCTGGCAGGCGTCGCTGACCACCGGAATGCCGGGCGGCAGCAGGTCGACCGGTGCCGGGTGGCCATTGATGTGCACCGCGACGATCGCCCTGGTCCGCGCCGTCACCGCGGCCGCGGCGGCGCCCGGATCGATGCAGTAGGTGACGTCGTCGACGTCGACCACCACGGGCGTCGCGCCGGTCATGAGCACCGGCGTCGCGGTGGCGATGAACGTGTGCGCCGGCACGATCACCTCGTCGCCGGGGCCGATGCCCATGGCGAGCAGGATGCAGTGGATGGCGGCGGTCCCGGAGTTGACGGCGACCGCGTGCCCCACGCCGGCGTGGTCGGCCAGCTGCGCCTCGAACTGCTCGACCGCTGGATGCGCGGGGCCGGCGATCGCGCTCGAGTCGAACACCGACAGCGCGGCGGCGATGTCGTCGTCGGTCAGCGGCGCGGTGGTCCGGATCGGGCTGGTCCGAACGGCGGTGTGACCCGGGCCGTGCCTGGGCTCGCGGGCGGATTCGTGGGTGGACTCGTGGATGGATTCGTGCGCAGCCGTCACGGGGCTCCTCCTCGGGGTAGGCAGCTCGAGCGACCTGGACGTCGACGCCTGGTGCGCACGGCCCATCACCGACGACCGCACGCTAGGAGCGGCCCGGACGGCACCCCAACCCCTACCGACCCTTAGCCGGGGGGCGTCCCCTAACTCCCTGGCAGGCAACGGTTTCCGGGGTTCGGCGAGGGGGGCGCTCGGCTAGCGTCGGGCCCATGGAGCACGGGCGGTTACCCGGTGCCGCCGCGCCGGTTTCGCGGTGCGTGTTCGGCGCTTCCGGGGTGCGGGACAGCTCGAAGTTCGCGTTGCTCGACGCCTACGTCCAGGCCGGCGGCAACTGCCTGGACACCGCGCGGGTGTACGGCGGCGGGGCGTCGGAGCGGGCGGTCGGCGAGTGGCTGCGGCGCACCCGGCCGGACCGCCTGGTGATCATCGCCAAGGGTGCGCACCCCCCGAACTGCACGCCGCAGGCCGTCGCCACCGAGCTGGACGTCACGCTCGAGACCCTCGGCGTGGACCGCGTCGAGCTGTACCTGCTGCACCGCGACGACCCGGCGGTCCCGGCCGGCGAGTTCGTCGACGCGCTGCAGGCCGAGGTGGCCGCCGGCCGGATCGGCGCCTACGGCGGCTCGAACTGGACGGCGGGCCGGTTGGCCGAGGCGAACGCCTACGCGTCGGCCCACGGCCACGACGGCATGGTCGCGGTGAGCAACCACTTCTCGCTGGCCGAGCCCGATGAGCCGCTGTACCCGGGCTGCGAGGCGACCCCACCCGAGCTGCGCGGCTACCTGACCGAGACGGGCGGCTGCCTGATCCCGTGGTCGTCGCAGGCCCGCGGGTTCTTCGCCGACGTGCCGAAGGAGTCGCTCGACCCCAACGTGTGGCGGTGCTGGGGAAGCGCGGCCAACTACGCCAGGCGCGACCGGGCCAGGGCGCTCGCCGAGCGGCTGGACGTGCTGACGATCAACATCGCGCTCGCCTACGTGCTCGCCCAGCCGTTCGCCACGTTCCCGATCATCGGACCGCAGACGGCCGGCGAGCTGGCCATCGCGCTGCGCGGCGCGGACCTGCGGCTGGACGCCGGCCAGCTGCGCTGGCTGGAGCTCGGCGCGGGCGTCGAGTACGCCGCCCGGTAGCGACGCTGTGTCGACCCGGGCGGCAACACCGACGGCGCGCGAGGTCGCCGTACCCGCCGGCGACCCGCGCTTTGCCGAGCTGGCCGCCCGCGGGCACAACCAGCGCTTCGCCGGCACCCCGGACCGGCTGTGGCTGCCGCGGTCGACCGAGCAGGTCGAGACAGTGCTGCGGCAGGCCGTCGAGACCGTCGGGGCCGGCGGCCGAATCGCCGCCCGCAGCGGTGGGCACTGCCTGGAGGACTTCGTCGACAACCCGCGGGTCCGGGGGCTGGTCGACCTGTCGGGCATGACCAAGGTGCGCTTCGACCCGGCCCACCGGGCGTTCGCGGTCGACGCCGGCGCCCGGCTCGGCGAGGTCTACCGGCGGCTGTACCTGAACTGGGGGGTGGCGCTGCCGGCCGGGGAGAACGCCGGCGTCGGCGCCGGTGGGCACGTGTCCGGCGGCGGGCACGGCGTGCTGTGCCGCTCGCACGGTCTCGTGGTCGACCACCTGTACGCCGTCGAGGTGGTCGGGGTGGACGCCAGCGGCGAGGTGCGCGCGGTCGTGGCGACCCGCGAGCACGACGACCCGAACCGCGAGCTGTGGTGGGCGCACACCGGCGGCGGGGGCGGGAACTTCGGCATCGCCACCCGGTTCTGGTTCCGCACCCCGGGCGGGGACGCGAGCGACCCGGCCACGCTGCTGCCGGCGCCGCCGGACCCGGTGCTGCGGTTTCGCGCCGAGTGGCCGTGGGCCGGGCTGACCGGGGACGGGTTCGCTCGGCTGGTGCGCAACCACGGCGCGTTCTTCGAGCGCCACGCCGACCCGGGCTCGCCATACGCGGGGCTGTACGACGAGCTGTACCTGCAGCGCAAGGAGCTGGGCACGATCTTCCTGATCGGCCAGCTGGCCGGCGGGCCGGACGCCGAGCGGCTGCTCGCGGCGCACCTGGCGGAGCTGTCCGACGGCGTCGGCGTGGCACCCACCGTCACCCGCAGCGCGACCGTGCCGTGGGTGACCGCGGCGGTGCGGGGGCTCTCCGACGAGCCCGGCGTGCGGTGGCGAATGAAGATCAAGAGCGGCTACCTGCGGCGGTGCTTCACCGACCGGCAGATCGCCGCCCTGCACCGGCACCTGACCCGCGCCGATCCCGGGCTGGCCGCCGGAATGGTGACCCTGATGTCCTACGGCGGCGCGGTGAACACCGTGAACTCGGCCGAGACTGCGATGGCGCAACGCGACTCGATCTTGAAGCTGTCCTACCTCGCCGCCTGGTTCACCGCCGACCAGGACGCCGCGCACCTGGCGTGGCTTCGCGACCTGTACGCCGACGTCTACGCCGACACCGGCGGCGTGCCGGCGCCGGGCGAGGTGAACGACGGCTGCTACATCAACTACCCGGACGCCGATCTCGCCGACCCGGCCTGGAACACCTCGGGCATCCCCTGGCACCGGCTCTACTACAAGGACGGCTACACCCGGCTGCGGCGGGTCAAGGCGCGCTGGGACCCGCTCGGGGTGTTCGGCCACCGGCTGTCGGTCCAGGCCTGACCCCTCCGCGGAGGTTCCCTGTGCGCGTGCTGCTGCTGCCCTTCCCCGCCAAGGCGCACATTTTCAGCATGGTCCCGCTCGGCTGGGCGCTGCGGGCGGCCGGCCACGACGTGTGCTTCGCCGCCCAACCCAACCCGTCGGAGGCCGGCGCTTTCCGCGCCACCGGCCTGGACACCATGTGGGTCGGCGACGGGCGCGATCTCGCCGAGGGGCGCCGGCGCAACCCGGACGACGCGCACGGCCCGCCGGGGTCGCGGTACCGGCTGTCCGAGCCGCGGGCCGAGCTGCTCACCGGCGACTACGTGCGCGGCGTCTACGAGCTGTGGGTGCGCACGTTCCAGTTCCTCGCGCCGCGGCGGTTCGTCGACGACCTGGTCGCCTTCGCCCGGCAGTGGCGTCCCGATCTGGTCGTCTGGGACCCCATCATGTACGCCGGCCCGGTCGCCGCCGCGGTGGTCGGGGTGCCGAGCATGCGGCTGCTGTTCGCGGTCGACCAGTGGGCCCGGCTCGCCCGGCGCCACCTCGACCGGCCCGATGGCGCCGATCCGCTCGCGGACTGGCTCGACGGCCTGCTCGCGCCGTACGGCCTGGGCTTCGACGAGTCCATGCGGTTCGGTAAAGC
>DASSUA010000074.1:0-4305 GCA_035707525.1 Pseudonocardiaceae bacterium | reverse complement strand
CCGCCGACGTACAGCTCGCCGGGCACGCCGACCGGCACCGGCTGCCCGTACCGGTCCAGCAGGTAGACCTGCGCGTTGGTGATCGGGCGGCCGATCGGCGGCAGCTTCGGCCGGTCGGCCGTTGAGTCCGTTGAGTCCGTTGAGTCCGTCATGGCCGCCGGTAGCCGGTACGCGGTCGCGGCGTGGGTCTCGGTCGGGCCGTAGTGGTTGACCAGCGCGCAGCCGGTCCCGAGGCGGTGCAGCCAGCTCATCAGGTCCCGGGTCAGCTGCAGCTGCTCACCGGCCGTGACGATTGTCCGCAGTCGCAGGTCCCGCCGGCGTGGCTCCTGCAGCGCCCAGTGCGCGACGTTGACCAGCCCCGAGTACGGCACGAACCAGCGTTCGACCCGCTCGCGCTCCATCAGGTCCAGCAACGCCTGCGGGTCGCGGCGCGCCTCGTCGGCCGGCAGCTCGACGATCGTGCCGCCCGCCTGCCAGGTGGAGAACAGCTCCTGGCACGAGACGTCGAAGCCGAGCGGTGCGAACCGCAGCACCGGGGTGCCGGGGGCGAGCGGCAGGTCGGCGCCC
This sequence comes from Pseudonocardiaceae bacterium, assembly GCA_035707525.1. Taxonomy (GTDB): domain Bacteria; phylum Actinomycetota; class Actinomycetes; order Mycobacteriales; family Pseudonocardiaceae; genus DASSUA01. The sequence goes on along the minus strand of DASSUA010000074.1, from coordinate 3,738 downwards.
TGCCAGGCGAACAGGTTCAGCAGCGCACCGTGCGACATGGCCACGCCCTTCGGGCGGCCGGTCGAGCCGGACGTGTACAGCACGTAGGCCAGCTGTTCGGGGTGGGTACGCCTGGGCGGGGCGTGCGTCGGCAGGCCGTCTCCCAGCTCCGCCAGCCCGGAAACGGTGTGGCGGTCGACGCGCAGCACGACACCCGCCTCGCGGGCCATCAGCTCCAGGCGCTGCGCCGGGTAGGACGGGTCGAGCGGCACGTACGCGCCGCCGGCCTTGAGAATGCCGAGCATGCCGACGAGCGCCTCGACCGAACGCTGCGCCGCCAGCCCGATCCGCGCATCCGGTTGCGCACCACGCTCGGTCAGCCAGTGCGCGAGCTGGTTGGCGCGCTGGTCGAGCTGCCGGTAGGTCAGCCGGTGCTCGCCGTGCACGAGCGCGAGCGCGTCCGGCGTTCGCGCCGCCTGCTCCTCGAACAGCTCGACCAGGTTCGACCGCGCCGGCAGGGGCCGCGCCGTGTGGTTCCAGTCGCGCAGCACCAGCCGGCGTTCGTCGCCGGAGAGCAGCGACGGCTCACCGACCGGCCGCCACGGACGCGCCACCAGCCCTTCGATCAGGCGCCGCCAGTGCGCCAGCAGCCGCCGGATCGTCGACGCGTCGAACAGGTCGCGGTTGTACTGGATCTCGGTGTGCAGGCCGACCGGGCCGTCGACCGGGCCCTCGATCATCGAGACCACCAGGTCGAACTTGGCGCTGCCCTGGTCGAGATCGACCGGCGTCGCGTCCAGCCCGGCCAGCCGCGGCGGCTCGTGGGCCAGGTTCTGCAGGTCGAACAGCACCTGCACGAGCGGCGGGAAGCTCAACGAGCGCTGCGGCCGCAGCTGCTCGACGAGCTTCTCGAACGGCACGTCCTGGTTGGCGTAGGCGTCGAGCGCCGTCTCGCGGACCCGTTCGAGGAGCTGCTCGAACGTCGGTTCGCCGGACAGGTCGGTGCGAAGGACGAGCGTGTTGACGAAGAACCCGATCAGGTCCTCGACGTCCTGGTGGCCACGGTTGGCGACCGTGGTGCCGACCACGATGTCGTCATTGCCGGTGTAGCGCCCGAGCAGGGCCGTGAACGACGCGAGCAGCGCCATGAACAGCGTGGCGTCGTGCGCAAGCGCGACCTCGCGCAGGCCGTCGACCAGCTCGGCCGGCAGGATCGTGGCCTCGGTCCCGCCGCGGTAGGTCTGCACCGCGGGCCGTGGCCGGTCGGTGGGCAGGTCCAGCAGCGCCGGGGCGCCGTCGAGGCGGTGCCGCCAGTGGTCGAGCTGGGCCTCTAGCGCCTCGCCGTCGAGCCGGTTGCGCTGCCATACCGCGTAGTCGGCGTACTGCACGGGCAGCTCAGGCGGTGTTTCACCCGAGTACAGCGCCGACAGCTCCCTGGCCAGCACCACCTTGGACCAGTCGTCGGCGGCGATGTGGTGGGTGCCGAGCACCAGCAGGTGCTCGTGCGGTGCGGTGCGGTACGCGGTGGCACGCAGCAACGGCCCGCGCGCCAGGTCGAACGGGATGGCGGCGTCGGCCGCCGCGAGGTCAAGCGCCTTGCCGGCCGGCACGTCGACCACGCGAAGCTCGACCGGCGCCGGGGCCGCTATGACCTGCGCCGGGCGCTCGTCGACGACCTGGAACGTCGTCCGCAGCGTCTCGTGCCGCAGGACCAGCCGGTACAGGGCGCGGCGCAGCGCCTCGACCTCCAGCTCGCCGCGCAGCCAGACGGCGTAGTCGATGTTGTAGACGGAGCTGCCCGGCTCGAACTGGTCGATGAACCACAGCCGTTCCTGGGCGAACGACAACGGGATGGTCGCCGGCCGCGCGCCGGTGGGGATCGCGCCGCAGTCGCCGGTACGCAGCGTGTCCAGGTGCCGGGCGAAGTCCGCGAGCACCGGCCGCTCGAAGATCGTTCGCAGCGGCGCGTCCAGGCCGAGCCTGGCCCGGATCCTGGCCAGCACCTTGGCGGCCAGCAGCGAATGCCCGCCGGCGCGGAAGAAGTGATCGTCGCGGCCGACCCGCGGCCGGCCGAACAGCTCGGCCCAGATGACCGCCACCTGACGTTCCGTCGGCGTGGCCGGCTCCGCCGACCTGGGTGGCTCGGCCAGCACAGCCGGCTCGGCCAGCACAGCCGGCTCAGCCAGCGTGTCGTAGTCGAGCTTGCCGCTGGCGGTCAGCGGTAGCGCGGCCAGCGGATGCACGGCCCCGGGAACCATGTGCGCCGGCAGGCTGGCCGCCAGGTGTTCGGTGATCGCCGCCGGCGAGACCGCGGCCGGCTCGACGAACGCCGCGAGGTGGGCGTTGCCGGCCCGGTCGCGGTGGACCACGACGGCCGCGCGGCGTACCCCGGGAACCTCCGCTATCCGGCACTCGATCTCGCCGGTCTCGACGCGCATCCCGCGCAGCTTGACCTGCCGGTCCAGCCTGCCGAGGAACTCCAGCGTGCCATCGGAATGCCAGCGGGCCAGGTCACCGGTGCGGTACAGCCGCCCACCCGGCCGGCCGCCGTACGGGTCCGGGACGAACCGCTCCGCCGTCCACAGTGGACGATCGAGGTAGCCGCGGGCCAACCCGGCGCCGCCGATGCACAGCTCGCCCGGCACCCCGACCGGCACCGGCATGAGGTCGGCGTCCAGCACGTACACCCCGACATTGGGGCCGGGCGCCCCCAGCGGGACGAACGACCCCGATGCGGCGCCGTCGCCGGCCCGCCATCGAGTGGCCTCACCGGCCGCCTCGGCCGGCCCGTACGCACTGGACAGCTCCGCGGTGCTGTGGCGTTCGAACCGTCGCCATACCACCGCCGGCAGCGACTCTCCGCCACACCGGACGTACCGAAGCCGGCCGTCGCGCGGCCAGCCCGGCTCGTCCAGCAGCACGTCCAGCATGGACGGCGCCACCTCCATGATGGTCACGCCGTCGCGCCGGACCACCTCGAGCAGCTGCCCGCCGTCCCGGTGCTCGCCCGGGGACGGCAGTGCCACCCTGGCACCGGCGACGAGTGGCCAGAAGATCTGCCACACCGAAGGGTCGAACGACAGGGCGGTGCTCTGCAGCATGACGTCGCGGTGGTCGAGGCCGTAGTGCTGCTGCAGGCCGGCGATCGTGTTGTGGATCGCGCGGTGGGTGACCACCACGCCCTTGGGCTCGCCGGTCGAACCCGAGGTGAAGATCACGTAGGCGGCGTTGTCCGGGTCGACCTCCGGTGTCGCCGCCGCCGCCGTCACCGCGAGGTTTGCCAGCAGGGAGCCGTCCAGCACGACCCGGGCGCCGCTGCGCTCGATCATCAGCGCCTGCCGCTGCGCCGGGTAGTCGGGGTCGACCGGCACGAACGCCCCGCCGGCCTTGAGCACCCCGAGCAGGGCGGCGACCAGGTCGACCGAGCGCTCCAGCCGCACCGCGACCGGCGACTCCGGCCCGACGCCGAGCCGCCGCAGCCCGCTCGCGATCCGGGTGGCCCGCCCATCGAGCTCGCGGTAGGTCAGCGCCGACCCGCCCTGCACCACCGCGACGGCGTCCGGGGTCGCCTGCGCCTGCCGCTCGACCAACCCGTGCAGGGTCGCCGCCGGGTACGCCGACGCTTCGACGCGGGGCAGCAGCGCCTCGCGTTCGGCGGCGGTCAGCAGGTCGAAGGCCGTGACCGGTGCGTGCGGGTCGGCCACCATGGCCTCGAGCACCGCCAGGTAATGCCCGGCGAGGCGAGCGATCGTCGGCCCG
>DASSUA010000073.1:0-7154 GCA_035707525.1 Pseudonocardiaceae bacterium | reverse complement strand
TGCGCACGTCGTTTCGGCTCGACGGCGGTGAGCTGCGCCAGGTCGTGCATCCCCGGGTCGGGCCGCCGGTCGGGCTCGCCGACCTCACCGGCCTGCCGGCCGCCGAGCGGCAGCGGCGCATCGCCGAGCTGTTCGGGCAGCTGGAGGCCGAGCCGTTCCGGCTCGACGCGGCCCCGCTGTGGCGGGCCACCCTCGCCCGCGACGGCGAGGCGGGGTGGCTGCTGCTGCTGCTCACCCACCACTCGGTGGTCGACGGGGCGAGCGCGTCGGTCATCCACAAGGAGCTGACCGAGCTGTGCTCGGCGGCCGCCGGCGGGCGCGAGCCCGCGCTTCCCGAGCTGCCGATCCAGTACGCCGACTACGCGGTCTGGCAGCGTGAGCGGCTGTCCGGCCCGGCGATGCGGACGCTCGTCGACTACTGGCGGCCGGTGCTCGCCGGCCTGCCTTCTATGCACTCGGTGCCGACCGATCGGCCCCGGCCCGCGCAGCGGTCGTTCGAGGGCGGCGGGATCATCGTCAGGTTCGGCCCCGGCGTGCTGGACGCGCTGCCGGACGTGTGCGGCCGCCTCGCCGCCTCGCCGTTCATGGTGCTGTGCGCGGCCTACCTGGCGCTGCTGAACCGGCTCTCCGGCCGCGGCGACATCGTGGTCGGCGTGCCGGTGGCCGGGCGCGACCTGCCCGAGCTGCAGCCGCTCGTCGGCATGTTCGTCAACGTCGTCGCGCTGCGCGTCGACACCGGCGGCGACCCGACGTTCGAGACGCTCGTCGACCGCGTCCGGACGGCCGCGCTGGCGATGCTCGAGCACCAGGAGATGCCGTACCAGAGGCTCGTCGAGCTGCTCCCGGCCGGCTACGACCCGGCCGCGCCACCGCTGTACCAGCTGGGCTTCAACTACCTTGGCCAGATCGCGGGCTTCGCCGACAGCTCCGGAACCGCCGAGAGCGACCTGATGCTCGAGGTCACCCAGTCCGACTTCCGGCTGGAGTACGCCAGCGCGCTGTTCGACGAGGACACCGCCAAGGCGATCGCCAACGCCTATGTGGACGTGCTCGCGGTCGTCCTGCGGGACCAGGGGCTGCGGCTGTCCCAGCTGCCGGTCGCCGCCCGCGCCGGCACCCCGTCGACGGCACCGCCCGCGCCATCGGCCGGTCGGCCGCCGGTCACGCCCACCGCGCCCACCGCCCGGTGGGAGCCGCCGCGCACGCCGGCCGAGGAGCTGGTCGCGCACGTGTGGGCGGAGCTGCTCGGCATCGACCGGGTCGGCGCGCACGACGAGTTCTTCGCCCTCGGCGGGCACTCGCTGCTGGCGCTGCGGGTGATCGCCAGGCTGTCCGCGGCGGCCGAGGTCGAGCTGCCGATCCATGCGTTCTTCGACGACACCACGGTCGCCGGCGTCGCGGCCGCCCTGGAACGGCAGGTGGTCGCGCAGGTCGACGAGCTGTCCGACGAGGAGGCCGAGCGGTTCCTCGCCACTCAGGACGGGAGGCTCGGGTGACAGCGCTCAACTCCCAGCCGCTCGACTCGCAGCCGCTCGACTCGCAGTCGCTCGACTCGCAGTCGCTCGACTCCCAGCGGCTCGACTCCCAGCGGCTCGACAGCCCCGAGCGGTCGGCCGCCAAGCAGGCCCTGCTGGAACGGCGGCTGAGCCGGCTCACGGCCGCCGCGAAGCCGGCCGCGACGGTCCGGGCGACGATCCCGCGGCGGCCGGACGGCGAGCAGCCGCCCCTGTCGTACGCGCAGGAGCGGCTGTGGTTCATGGAGCAGTTCGCGCCCGGCACCGCCGCCTATGGCACGCCGCTGGTGCTGCGGTTCGGCGCGGACCTCGATCTCGACGCGCTCGGCGGCGCCCTGCGCGACCTGGTGACCAGGCACGAGAGCCTGCGGATGCGGTTTCCGGCCACCGAGGACGGCCGCCCGACCGTGGTGGTCGACCCGCCGGCCGACGTGCCGGTGCGGATAGTCGATCTTGCCGGCGAGGGCACGGCGGGCGAGACGGCGGATGAGCGCGCCGCCGACGAGGCCGCGATGGCCTGCGCGCTGCAGCCGTTCGACCTGGCCCGGGGGCCGCTGCTGCGGGTGACGGTGCTGCGCGGCTCCGGCGCGCACACCGTGCTGCTCGACCTGCACCACATCATCACCGACGGCTGGTCCAACGACCAGCTGCTCGCCGACCTCGCGCGGCTCTACCGGGCCAGGCGCGACGGCGAGCCCGCCGCCCTGCCGCCGCTGCCGGTCGGCTACGGCGATTTCGCCAGGTGGCAGCGCGAGCAGGCCGCCGGCCCCGGCGTCCAGTACTGGCTGCGGCGGCTGCGCGGGGTGCCGGCGCTCGAGCTGGCGACCGACGCGCCGCGGCCGCCGACCCAGACCTTCGCCGGCGAGTCGCACCGGTTCACGCTCGACCCGGCGCTCGTGCGCGCGCTCACCGATCTCGGCCGCGGCCACCGGGCCACCCTGTTCATGACCATGCTCGCCGGCTACCAGGCCCTGCTCGGCCGCTACACCAGGCAGTCCGACTTCGCCGTCGGCTCGCCGGTCGCCGGCCGGTCGGCCCCGGAGCTGGACGGGGTCGTCGGCATGTTCGTCAACATGCTGCCGCTGCGCGCCGACCTCGACGGCGACCCGACCGGCGACCAGCTCGTCGCGCGAGCCCGCGACTGCGTGCTCGACGCGCTGGCCAACCAGGACGTCCCGCTGGAGAAGGTGGTCAACGAGCTGGGCCTGGTGCGCGACGTCAGCCGCTCGCCGCTGTTCCAGACGATGTTCGTGCTGCAGAACTACGACCGGCCGGACCAGCAGGAGGTCGTCGGCGCCGGCACCGACATCGGCTGGCAGCCGGTCGAGCTGCCGGCCACCCGCTACGACCTGGAGCTGCACGCCTACGCCACCCCCGACGGCGGGTTGCGCTGCCGGTTCGTCTACAACACGGCGCTGTTCGCGCAGGACTCCGTCGCGCGGCTGGCCGGGCACCTGACGACGCTGCTGCGTGACCTGGCGCGGCGGCCCGGCGTCGCGCTGTCGCGGCTGCGGCTGATGGACGACGCCGAGCGCGCGCTCGTGCTGGACCAGCCGAGCACCGAGTACGAGGTCACCGACACCCTGCCGGCGCTGTTCGAGCGCCAGGCCGCCCGGACGCCCGGGGCCACCGCGGTGAGCTGCGGCGGCGAGCACGTGAGCTACGCCGAGCTCAACCGCCGGGCCAACCGCCTCGCGCACCACCTGCGCGGGCTCGGCGTGCGGCCCGACGACCGCGTCGCGCTGTGCCTCGAACGCGGGATCGGCACCGTGGTCGCGATCCTCGCCGTCCTCAAGGCGGGCGGCGGCTACGTCCCGCTCGACCCCGCCTACCCGGCGCAGCGGCTGCGGTTCATCCTCGACGACACCGCCGCCCGCGTCCTGGTCACCCAGCGCTCGCTGCGCGACCAGGTCGACCACCAGGGCCCGGTCGTGCTGGTCGACGACGAGTACCCCGGCGCCGAGACCGACCCGGAACCGCTCGGCGGCCCGGAGCGGCTCGCCTACGTGATCTACACGTCGGGCTCGACCGGCCAGCCCAAGGGCGTGCTCGTCGAGCACCGCCAGGTGGTGCGGCTGCTCTCGGCGACCGGCGAGCTGTTCGACTTCGGCGGCGACGACGTGTGGGCGATGCTGCACTCGTACGCCTTCGACTTCTCGGTCTGGGAGCTGTGGGGCGCCCTGGCCCGGGGCGGCCGGGTCGTGGTGGTGCCGACCGAGACCGTGCGCGACCACGACCGGCTGCTCGACGTGCTGCGCACCGAGCGGGTCACCGTGCTCAACCAGACCCCGCCGGCGTTCCGCGGGCTGCGCGCGACACTCGAGGCAACCGGCCGCTCGTTCGCCGACCTCGCCGTGCGCACGATCGTCTTCGGCGGCGACGCGCTGCACGTGCGCGAGCTGGACCGGTGGTTCGCCGAGCACGGCGACCAGCGGCCCGCGCTGGTCAACATGTACGGCATCACCGAGACCACGGTGCACGTGACGTTCCGCCGGATCACCGCGGCCGACCTGACCGGCGGCGCGTCCTCGCCGATCGGGCGTCCGCTGCCCGACCTGCGCGGCTACGTGCTCGACGAGCACCGCGGCGCTGTACCGATTGGCGTCCCCGGCGAGCTGTACGTCGCGGGGGCCGGGCTCGCCCGCGGCTACCTGAACCGGCCGGAGCTGACCGAGCAGCGGTTCGTGCACGAGTTCGGCGAGCGCCTGTACCGCACCGGCGACCTGGTGCGCCGTCTCCCCAACGGGGAGCTGGACTACCTGGGCCGGGTCGACCAGCAGGTCAAGGTGCGCGGCTACCGCATCGAGCTGGGCGAGATCTCCGCGACGCTCGAACGCCACCCGGCGGTTCGGACCGCGGTCGTGGTGGCCGACGACGACGGGCACGGCGACCGCCGCCTGGTCGCCTACCTCGTGGCGAGCGGGGCCGAACCCGGTGGGGCTGCGCTTGGTACGGCACAGCCCTCGGCGGGCGAGCTGCGCGAGCACCTGGGCCGCACGCTGCCCAAGTACATGGTGCCGGCCGCGTTCGTCGTCCTCGACGCCCTGCCGCTGACCCCGAACGGCAAGCTCGACCGCAAGGCGCTGCCGGCGCCGGCCAGCCAGGCCGACGGCGAGTTCGTCGCCCCGCAGACGCAGCTCCAGCGGCACATCGCGCAGGTCTGGTGCGAGGTGCTCGGCGTCGAGAAGGTCGGCATCGACGACGATTTCTTCGCCCTCGGCGGGCATTCCCTGCTGGCCACCCAGGTCGTCGCGAAGCTGCGCCGGCACACCGAGGGCCGGCGCCAGGTCGGCGTGGTCGACCTGTTCCAGCAGCCCACCGTCCGCGGCCTCGCCGCTCTGGTCGAGGACGGCGCCGCCGCGGGCGGGCGCAGCCTGCTCTACGAGCTGACAGCGTCGGCCACGAAGCGGGCTACGCGCGCCGAGACCGTGTGCTCGTACGTGTGCGTTCCCTACGGCGGCGGTTCGGCGATCGTCTACCAGCCGATCGCCGACGCCATGCCGGCCGGCCACGCCCTGTACTCGGTCGCGATCCCCGGCCACGACGTCGGCCTGGACGAGGACGCGTTGCCGTTCGACGAGCTGGCAAGGCGGTGCACGGCCGAGATCCTCGACCGGGTCGAGGGGCCGCTCGTGCTGTACGGGCACTGCGGCGTCGGCGGCGCGCTCATCGTCGAGCTGGCCCGCCAGCTGGAGGCCGCCGGTCGCGAGCTGGAGGCGGTGTACATCGGCGGCATCTTCCCGTTCGCCAACCCCAAGGGCCGGCTGGCCCGGATGCACCAGTGGCTCGAGGACCGGGCCAGCAACCGCACCCACGCCAACTGGCTCAAGGCGATGGGCGTGGACATGGACGACCTCGACCCCGCGCAGGCCGACCGGATCATCAGCAACATGCGCCGGGACGGCCACGAGGCCGAGGCGCACTTCACCTCGCTGATGGACTCGAACGTGCCGCGGCTGCGCGCCCCGGTGATCACGGTCGTCGGCGAGCGCGACCCGGTCACCGACTTCTACCAGGAGCGCTACCGCGAGTGGCAGTTCATCGCCGACACCGCCGCGGTCGTGGTGCTCGACGAGGCCGGTCATTTCTTCCTGCGCTACCGCGCCGAGGAGCTCGCCACGATCATCACCGGCACCCACCGGTTGATCGCCGACGGGCGCGAGTCACGCCTGGCCCGCGGCCCGGACCAGCAGCGATGGTGGCTACATGAGGTAAGCCGCTCGCGCACGGCGACCAGCCCAGGGACCCACACGGCGCCTATCCACACGGCGCCTATCCACACGGCGCCGTCCGACACGGTGCCGCCGAGCCTGCGGCGCTTCGCCGCGGTGTCGGCCGGCCAGCTGGTGTCGACCGTCGGGTCGGCGATCACCGCGTGGGCGATCCCGATCTGGGTGCTGCAGCAGACCGGCTCGGTCATGTTGTTCTCGCTGACGGGCGTGCTCGCGTTCATCCCGCTGCTGGTCGCGCTGCCGCTGGCCGGCGCGGTCGCCGACCGGTTCGACCGGCGCCGGGTGATGATGGCCGCCGGCGCCGTGGCGGCCGGCACCGAGCTGACGTTCGCCGCGCTGCTGTGGACCGGCAGCGTGCCGCTGCAATGGGTGTTCCCGATCGTGCTGGTGATCGGCTTCGCCGCGACCTTCCAGCGGATGGCGTTCATCTCCTCGATCCCGCAGCTGGTGCCCAAGCGCTACCTCGGCCGCGCCAACGGCGTCGCGCAGCTGATCAACGGCATCGTCATGCTCTCGGTGCCGCTGCTGGCCGCCGGGATGCTCGCGCTGATCGGGCTGCGCGGCATCCTCGCCGTCGACCTGCTCAGCTACGCGTTCGCCCTGTCGGTGCTGGCCGCGGTGAAGTTCCCGGCGCTGATGGGCCGGGTTCGCAAGGAGACGTTCGGCCGCCAGCTGCTCGGCGGGCTGCGCATGTCCTGGGGGCAGCCGCACTTCCGCGCCATGCTGCTGTACTTCGCGGTCGGCAACCTGCTGTTCGCACCGGCGCTGCTGCTGGTGATCCCGCTCGTGCTCAGCTTCGAAACGCTCGCCGGGATCGGCCGGGTGGCGCTCGCCGAGGGAGCCGGCGCGATGATCGGCGCCTTCGTCATCATGCTGTGGGGTGGCCCGCGCCGGCGGCGGATGCGCGCGATCATGTACCTGATCGCGGCCGGCGGCCTGTTCGTCGCCCTCACCGGCCTGCACCAGAGCCTCGAGCTGATCATGCTGGCGGTCTTCTCGTACACGCTCGTGCTCGCCATGGCCGACGGTATCTACCTGACCATCATCGAGGTCAAGATCCCGCAGCGGTTCCACGCCAGGGTCATCGCGCTCAACCAGGCGATCGCCTGGTCCACCATCCCGGTCGGCTTCGTCATCATCGGCACGATCGCCGAGCCGGTGTTCGAACCGCTGCTGGCTCCCGGCGGCCCGCTCGCCGGCTCGGTCGGCACCGTCATCGGCACCGGCGACGGCCGCGGGATCGCCTTCATCTACCTCGTCTTCGGCCTGGCCATGATCGCCAACGCGCTCGGCTGGCTCGCCGTTCGCCGGCTGCGCCGCCTGGACGAGGAACTGCCCGACGCCCTACCGGACGACCTGGTCGGCGTCCGCACCCTCGCCGAGCGGGAGGCCCGCCCATGACCATCAC
>DASSUA010000072.1:0-16564 GCA_035707525.1 Pseudonocardiaceae bacterium | reverse complement strand
GAGAGCGTCAGGTCGGCGCACACCCGGTCGCCGGCGCGCAGCAGCACGAGGTCGCCGCGCACCAGCTCGGCCGCCTCGACCTCGACCGGCGCCCCGTCCCGGCGGACCAGGACGCGAACCGGCAGCAGGTCCCGCAGCCGCTGCGCCGCCCGGTCGGCGCTGTACTCCTGGGCGAACGCGAACGCGCCGTTGACCACGACGACGGCCGCGATCGCGACGGCGAGCGCGGGCATGCCGGCCACCACCGCCAGCGCCGAGGCGATCCACAGCATGATGGCGAAGAAGTGGCCAAGCTGGGCGAGCAGCTCGCGCACCGGGCTCGGCGGCTTGGCCGCCGGCAGCGTGTTGGGGCCGTCGCGGCGCAGCCGCAGCGCCGCCTCGGCGGAGCTCAGACCGGACAGCGCCGCCTCGGCCGAGCTGAGGCCTGGGGCGACCGCCGCCGCCAGCCCGGCGACCGGCGCGCTCGATCGGCTCACGCCCTCGACGCTAGGAGCGCCCGCCCCGGCGCCGGCACCGACCAAGGCCCGGGATCAGCGGGACCTTCGGCCGCCCACGACCGCCCGGGCCGCGCGGTCGGTGGCCTCGCGTGAGCGGTAGACCACGTACGGGCGGAACAGGTACATCAGTGGCCAGGTGAACGCGTGCACGAGCCGGGTGAACGGCCAGAGCGCGAACAGCAGCATCCCGATCAGGCTGTGTAGCCGGAACGCGGCCGGTGCCGCCGCCATCGCCTCGACATCGGGTTGCAGGACGAACAGCGAGCGGAACCACACCGACACCGTCTCGCGGTAGCTGTGCTCCTCGCCGACGACGCCGGCGCCGAGCAGCGTGGTCGCGAGGCCGACCACGATCGCCGCCACCAGCACCACGTACATGGTCTTGTCGTTGCGGGTGGTCGCCATGAACACGGGGCCGGTGGTGCGCCGCCGGTAGATCAGGATGCCCACGCCGACCAGGGTCGCGAAGCCGGCCACTCCGCCGAGCGTGAGCGCCTGCAGGTGGTAGGCCGCTTCGCTCAGGCCGGCCGCCTCGGTCCAGGACTTGGGGATGACGAGCCCGATCAGGTGACCGACGAGCACGACCAGGATGCCGAAGTGGAACAGCGGGCTGCCGATGCGCAGCAGCCGCGACTCGTACAGCTGCGACGACCTGGTCGTCCAGCCGAACTGGTCGTACCGGTACCGCCAGACGGTGCCGGCCACCAGGACCGCGATCGTGACGTAGGGCAGCACCGCCCACAGCAGCAGGTCGAGCGCGTTCACCGCTGTCCTCCGATGGTCACTCCGACCGTCTCCACCGGCGGAGGAGTGCGGGCCAGCCGCCGGGCGGCCTCGTAGTCGGCCGGCGACGGGCCCGGCAGCAGGGCGCACACGGCCTCCAGCAGCGACCCGTACGGCGAGCGCAGGTCGCCAAGCGCCAGCCGGACGAGCTCGATGGCGGCGCGGTGCTCGGCCAGCACGGCGAGCCCGTCGGCGAGGTCTCCGGTCGCGGCGTACTCCAGGACGACCGGTAGATAGTCCGGCAGCTCGCCCCCGCTCAGCAGCAGGCCGTGCCGCCGGTAGCGGTCCTTGAGCGCCGCGAGCGCGCCGCCACGGCGGCGGGTGTCGCCATCGGTCCACCAGGTCAGGTGCAGGCAGCAGCGGCGGTCCCGGTCGAACGTGGCGACGTAGTGCTCGGCGAGCTGGCCCTGCGGCGTCGCCTCGAACCGGGCCAGGAACCGCTCGATCGCGGTCCTCGGCGCGCCGGCGGGCAGCTCGGCGACGGCCGCGGCGACGACCGGAACGGCCTCGCGCACCGGCCGGTCGGGGTACTGCAGCAGGAGCGAGACGGCCTGGCACACAATCCGGCACCCGCGCTCATCGACCCGGGTCACGGCCGGTCACCTGAGTCACCTGAGTCACCTGAGTCACCTGAGTCACCGGAGTCACCGGAGCGCGGCGGGAACAGCCGCGACGGCCGGCCCTTGCCGTCCCAGTTGAGCAGGTTGACCCGGGCGCCGGGCCGCTGCGGGTCGGCCAGGCCCTCGGTGGTCTGGCGCTGCCGCAGCGCGTGGAACGTCTCGACCGAGACCGCGGCCGGGCGCCCGGACGCCTCGCCGAACGGCCCGCTCTCGTACATGCCGGGGCCGTCGTCGTAGTCCAGGCTGCAGCCGATCTCCTCGAGCTGCCGGCCGGCGACCTCGTAGGCGGCGGGGATGACGTAGCGGTCTTCGTACTTGGCGATCGCGAGCAGCCGGTACAGCGCGGTCAGCTGCGAGGCGTCCGTCCCGTCGGCCGGCTCGGCCGGGGTCTCGCCGAGGTTGACCGCGCGCATGTAGGCCCGCATCGCGGCCAGCCGCCGTAGCACCGAGCGGACCGGTTCGGGGTCGCCGGCGGTGAACAGCTCGGCGAGGTACTCGACCGGGATGCGCAGCGCGTCGATCGCGCCGAACAGGTTGCCGGCGTCCTCGCCGTCGTGGCCGGAGCCGGTCAGCGCGTCGACCACCGGCGACAGCGGCGGGATGTACCAGACCATCGGCATCGTGCGGAACTCCGGATGCAGCGGCAGCGCCACCCGGTGGGTCTTGGCCAGCGCGTACACCGGCGAGCGGCGCGCGGCGTCCAGCCAGTCCTCGGCGATCCCGTCCCGCCGCGCGGCCGCGATCACGGCGGGATCGTCCGGGTCCAGCAGCAGGTCGAGCTGGGCCTGGTAGAGCTGCCGCTCGTCGGCCACCGACGCCGCCTCGGTGACCCGGTCGGCGTCGTAGAGGAACAGCCCGATGTAGCGCAGCCGGCCAACGCACGTCTCCGAGCACACCGTGGGCAGCCCGACCTCGACCCTCGGGTAGCAGAACGTGCACTTCTCCGCCTTGCCGGTGCGGTGGTTGAAGTACACCTTCTTGTAGGGGCAGCCGGTGACGCACATCCGCCAGCCGCGGCAGCGGTCCTGGTCGACCAGCACGATGCCGTCCTCGGCGCGCTTGTACATCGCGCCCGACGGGCACGACGCCACGCACGACGGGTTCAGGCAGTGCTCGCAGATCCGCGGCAGGTAGAACATGAACGTCCGCTCGAACTCCAGGCGAACCTTGTCCTGCGCCTGCTGCCGGACCCGCTCGACGATCGGGTCGAGCGCGACGTTGTCCGGGCCGCCGCCGAGGCTGTCGTCCCAGTTGGCGCTCCACTCGATCCGCATGGGCTTGCCGGAGATCAGCGACTTGGGCCTGGCGACCGGGAAGTCCTCGCCCAGCGGCGCGGCCGTCAGGTTCTCGTAGTCGTAGGTCCACGGCTCGTAGTAGTCGCCGATGTTGGGCAGCACCGGGTTGGCGAAGATCGTCAGCAGCTTGCGCAGCCGCCCGCCGGCCCGGAGGCGCAACCGGCCGCGAGCCGTGCGGACCCAGCCGCCGCGCCAGCGCTGCTGGTCGGAGTAGCGCCGCGGGTAGCCCTGGCCGGGCCGGGTCTCGACGTTGTTGAACCAGACGTACTCGACGCCGGCGCGGTTGGTCCAGGCCTGCTTGCAGGTGACCGAGCAGGTGTGGCAGCCGATGCACTTGTCGAGGTTCATCACCATGGCCAGCTGGGCCATGCAGCGCCCGATCGGCTTGCTGGAGGGCATCAGTAGGTCACCTCCTGTGACCTGCGGCGGATCACCGTCACCTCGTCCCGCTGGTTGCCGGTCGGGCCGAGGTAGTTGAACGCGAACGCCAGCTGGGCGTAGCCGCCGATCAGGTGGGTGGGCTTGACCAGGATCCGGGTCAGCGAGTTGTGGATGCCGCCGCGGCGCCCGCTGGCCTCGGTGATCGGCACGTCCACGACCCGCTCCTGGGCGTGGTAGACGAACACCGTCCCGGCCGGCATCCGGTGCGAGACGATCGCCCGCAGCGCCATCACGCCGTTGCGGTTGACCAGCTCGACCCAGTCGTTGTCGGCGATGCCGAGCAGGTCCGCGTCCGCCGTGGCGACCCACACCGTGGGGCCGCCGCGGGAGAGCGACAGCATGATCAGGTTGTCCTGGTACTCGGAGTGGATCGACCACTTCGAGTGCGGCGTGAGGTACCGGACGGTGACCTGCCGCTGGCCGTCGGCGCCCAGCTCCGGCTCGCCGAAGAGCCGGTGCATGTCCAGCGGTGGCCGGTAGACCGGCAGCGCCTCGCCGTACTCGTGGATCCAGTCGTGGTCCAGGAACAGGTGCATCCGCCCGGTCAGCGTGTGCCACGGCTTGAGCTGCTCGACGTTGGTGGTGAACGCGGCGTAGCGGCGGCCGCCGGTCTCGCTGCCGGACCACTCCGGGCTGGTGATCACCGGCACCGGCCGGGCCTGGGTGTCGGCGAAGGTGATGCGCCGTTCCTCGCTGCCCTCGGCGAGCTGCACGAGCGGGCGCCCGACCCGCCGCTGCACGGCCCGGAAGCCCTGCACGGCGAGCCGTCCGTTGGTCGTGCCGGACAGCGCCAGGATCGCCTCGGCCATCTTGGCGTCGGTGTCCAGCGCCGGCCGCCCCTCGGCGACCCCGGCGGACATCACGCCGTTGCGGTGGGCCAGCTCGGTGACCTCCTGGTCGGGCTCGAACGGCACGCCCTTGGTTTGTAGGCCGAGCCGCTCGGTCAGCGGCCCGAGCGCGGCGAGCTTGTCGGCGACCGCCGGGTAGTCACGCTCCACGACCGTCAAGGCGGGCATCGTGCGACCCGGCACCGGCTCCGCCTCGCCGGCCCGCCAGTCCCGGGCGACGCCGCCGGGCTGCGCGGTCTCGCCGGGGGTGTCGTGCTGCAGCGGGGTGGCGACGATGTCGCGCCGGACCCCGAGGTGCTCGGCGGCGAGCTCGCTGAACCGGCGCGCGATCGCGGTGAACGCGGCGAAGTCCGAGCGGGTCTGCCAGGGCGGGTCGATCGCCGGGGTGAACGCGTGCACGAACGGGTGCATGTCGGTCGAGGACAGGTCGTGCTTCTCGTACCAGGTGGCCGACGGCAGCACGACGTCGGCGAGCAGGGTCGAGCTGGTCATCCGGAAGTCCAGCGCGAGCAGCAGGTCGAGCTTGCCCTCGGGCGCCTCGTCGTGCCAGGTGACGTCGCGCGGCCGCCGGTCCGGCGGCGCCTGCTCGGCGCGCACGCTGGAGTGCGTGCCCAGCAGGTGCCGCAGGAAGTACTCGTTGCCCTTGCTGGACGAGCCGAGCAGGTTGGCCCGCCACAGGGTCAGGCAGCGCGGCCAGTTTTGCGGCGCGTCCGGGTCCTCGGCGGCGAACCGCACCTCGCCCGACGCCAGCCGCCGCGCGACGTGGTCGGCGATCTGCGGGCCGGTCTCGTTGCCGGCGGCCACGGCCTCGTCGGCCAGCTCGAGCGGGTTGCGGTCGAACTGCGGGTAGGACGGCATCCAGCCCAGCCGGGCGGACAGCGCCATCGTGTCCATGGTGTGCAGGCCGGCCAGGTCGCCCCTGGCCAGCGGGGAGGCCAGGGCGTCGGCCCGGTAGCCGTCGTAGCGCCACTGGTCGGTGTGCGTGTACCAGTACCCGGTGCCGATCGCCTGCCGCGGCGGCCGCTGCCAGTCGCTCGCCATCGCCATCGTCGCCCAGCCGGTCACCGGGCGGCACTTCTCCTGGCCGACGTAGTGCGCCCAGCCGCCGCCGTTTCGCCCCATGGCACCGGTGAGCAGCAGCAACGCCAGGATCGCCCGGTAGGTCGCGTCGCCGTGGAACCACTGGCAGATCCCGGCACCCATGATGATCATGGTGCGGCCGCCTGAGCGCTCGGAGTTGTCGGCCAGCTCCCGGGCCACCCGCACGACGGTCTCGGCCGGAACCGACGTGATCGCCTGCTGCCAGGCCGGCGTGTACGGCTGCGCCGCGTCCTCGTAGCCGGCCGGCCACTCGCCGGGCAGCCCCGGCCGGTGCACGCCGTAGTGCGCGAGCATCAGGTCGAACACGGTCGTCACCAGCCGCCCGCCGAACCGCCGCGCCGGCACCCCGCGGTGCAGCACGCCGGGCTGCGCGGTGTCGAACCGGGGCAGCAGCACCGGCACCGCCTCGGCCTGCTCGCCGGCCACCGTCAGCAGCGGGGTGAGCCCGCCGAGGTCGAGGTTCCAGTTCCCGCGGCCGGACTCGGTCCACCGGTCGCCGATCGTCCCCGGCGGCACGGCCGGCGCGCCGGTGTGCGCGTCGAGGATCACCGGCTTCCACTGCGCGCCCTCACCGTCCTCGCCGGTTTCACTGAGGTCGGCGGCCCGCAGGAACTTCGCCGGCACATACCCGCCTTCGACCCCGTCCTGGACGCGCGGCTCGAGCGTGACCAGGAACGGCAGGTCGGTGAACTGGCGCACGTAGTCGACGAAGAACGGCACCCGCCGGCGCACGAAGAACTCGGTCAGGATCACGTGGCCCATCGCCATCGCCAGCGCCCCGTCCGTGCCCGGCTGCGCCGGCAGCCAGGTGTCGGCGAAGCGGGTGTTGTCGGCGTAGTCGGGCGAGACCACCACGACCTTCTGCCCGCGGTAGCGCGCCTCGGTCATCCAGTGCGCGTCCGGGGTCCTGGTCACGGGGACGTTCGAGCCCCACATGATCAGGTAGGTCGCGTTCCACCAGTCGCCGGACTCGGGCACGTCGGTCTGGTCGCCGAACACCTGGGGCGAGGCGACCGGCAGGTCGGCGTACCAGTCGTAGAACGACGTCATACAGCCGCCGATCAGCTGGATGAACCGCGACCCGATCGCGTGCGAGACCATCGACATCGCCGGGATCGGAGAGAACCCGGCGATCCGGTCCGGCCCCCAGGTCTTGATCGTGTGCACGTGCGCGGCGGCGACGATCTCGACCGCCTCCGGCCAGGACACCCGCACGTGCCCGCCCTTGCCGCGGGCCCGCTGGTACCGGCGCCGGCGCTCGGGGTCGCCGACGATGTCGGCCCAGGCGAGCACCGGGTCCCCGAGCCTGGCCTTGGCCTCGCGGTACAGCCGTACCAGCTCGCCGCGGGCGTACGGGAACCGCACCCTGGTCGGCGAGTAGGTGTACCAGGAGAACGCGGCGCCGCGCGGGCAGCCGCGGGGCTCGTACTCGGGCGAGTCCGGCCCGACCGACGGGTAGTCGGTCTGCTGGCTCTCCCAGGTGATGATCCCGTCCTTGACGTAGACCTTCCACGAGCACGAGCCGGTGCAGTTGACGCCGTGGGTCGAGCGCACCACCTTGTCGTGGCTCCAGCGGTCCCGGTAGAAGACGTCGCCCTCGCGGCCACCGGACAGGAACACCGCCCGGCGGTCCTCGGAGGTCTCCCTGCGGGTGAGCAGGCGCCCGGCTCGAAGCAGGGCGTCGGCGGCCCAGCCGTCGGTCCCGGCACCGGACTTTCGGTCCGCATCAGTTCCCGGCACGATGACGTGTCACCTCCGCTGGACGGTGGTGAAGCGGACGGATGCGAGCCTTCCAAAGATCCGGCGGCCGCACTAGCGCAAAGCCGCGGGCTGACGGGAAAGCTGGAGGTGGCCGTGGCCGAGACAACCGGAGCGAGCACCGGCAAGGGCCGGCCCGACATGCTGGCGCTGGCCACGGTCGGCTTCGCGGTGTCGTTCTGGGCGTGGGCGCTGCTCTCGCCGCTGGGCCCGACCCTGCGCGCCGACCTGGGGCTGACCTCGTTCGAGCAGTCGCTGCTGGTCGCCCTGCCGGTGGTGATCGGCTCGCTGGGCCGGATCCCGGTCGGCGCGCTCACCGACCGGTTGGGGGCCCGCCGGATGTTCCCGGCGGTCGCCGCGCTGACCATCGTGCCGGTGCTGTACCTGGGGCACCTGGCCGACACCTACGCCGAGTTCCTGATCGCCGGGTTCTTCCTCGGCCTGGGCGGCACCACGTTCGCGATCGGCGTCCCGTTCGTCAACTCGTGGTACCCGCCGCACCGGCGCGGGCTCGCGCTGGGCATCTTCGGCACCGGCATGGGCGGCACCGCGATCTCGGCGTTCAGCACGGTCCAGCTCGCCGAGTCGGTGTCGCGCAGCTTCCCGTTCGACCTGGTCGCGATCGCGCTCGCGATCTACGCGATCGTCGCCGCCCGGCTGCTGCGGGACCGGCCGGACCGGCCGGTGTCGACCGGCTCGGTGCTGTCGCGGACGCTCGCCACGCTGCGCACACCCGTGGCCCTGCAGCTGTCGCTGCTGTACGCCGTGGCGTTCGGCGGGTTCGTCGCGTTCAGCGTCTACCTGCCGACGTACCTGACGACCGCCTTCGGCCTGGCGCGCTCCGACGCGGCCCTGCGCACCGCCGGGTTCGTGCTGCTCGCGGTGGCGATGCGGCCGGTCGGCGGGTGGCTTTCGGACCGGCTGCACCCGGTGCCCGTGCTCGTCGCCGGCTTCCTGGCGGTCGCGGCGCTGGCGCTGGTCGCGTCATTGGAGCTGCCGCTCATGCCGATCGGCACGATCGCGTTCCTCGGCTTGGCCGCCGCCCTCGGCAGCGGCTCCGGCGCGGTGTTCGCGCTCGTGGCCAGGGTCGTGCCGGCCGACCGGGTCGGCTCGGTGACCGGGGTGGTCGGGGCCGCCGGCGGCCTGGGCGGGTTCTTCCCGCCGCTGGTCATGGGCGCGATCTTCGGGCTGCTGGACGACTACAGCTGGGGCCTGGTGCTGCTGGCCGCCACGGCCGCGCTGGCCGGCCTGTTCACCGTGACCGCCTTCGGGCACCGGCGCGTCGCCGCGTAGCCCGGGCGGCGCGCCCGCGCCCGCACCGGGACCAAGGGCCTGACCGGCCGGGACCTTAGGTCGGGCCATTGGGCCGCACCGCCGCCCGCCCGTGCCGGCGTGGACTGGGGTCGCCTTTCGAAAGGAGGCCAAGTGATGGGTAACACCATGCGCGCCCTCGTGTTCCTGGGCGGGGGCAAGGCCGGCGTCGTCGAGAAGCCGATCCCGGTTCCCGGGCCCACCGAAGCGGTCGTGCGCACCACCGCCGCGCTCATCTGTACCTCGGACGTGCACACGGTCCGGGGCGCGATCGAGATCCCGGAGGGCCGGGGCCTCGGCCACGAGTCGGTCGGCGTCGTGCACGCCCTCGGCTCGGCGGTCACCGGGTTCCACCCCGGCCAGCGGGTCGCCGTAGGCGCGATCACGCCGTGCTTCCAGTGCGGCCCGTGCCAGCGCGGCTTCACCTCGCAGTGCCAGGGAATGCTGGGCGGCTACAAGTTCACCACCCAGCGCGACGGCAACATGGCCGAGTACTTCCTGGTCAACGACGCCGCGGCGAACCTGACGGTGATCCCGGACGAGCTGCCGGACGGCAAGGCGGTCTATGCCACCGACATGCTCTCGACCGGGTTCGCCGGCGCCGAGAACGCGCAGCTGCGGCTCGGCGAGACGGTCGCCGTCTTCGCCCAGGGCCCGGTCGGCCTGGCCGCCACGATCGGCTGCCGGCTGCTCGGCGCCGGCCTGGTGATCACGGTGGAGGGCAAGCCGGACCGGCAGGCCCTGTCCCGCAGGTTCGGCGCGGACCTCGTCATCGACCCCGCCGAGGGTGACGTCGTCGAGCGGATCGTGGAGCTGACCGGCGGGGTCGGCGTCGACGCGGCGATCGAGGCGTTCGGGTTCCCGCAGACGTTCGAGGCGGCCATCCGGGTCACCAAGCCCGGCGGCCGCGTCTCCAACATCGGCTACCACGGGGAGAACCCGGACCCGCTGCCGGTGCCGCTGGCGCCGTTCGGGATGGGGATGTCGGACAAGAAGATCCTCACGTCGCTGTGCCCGGGCGGCAGCGAGCGC
This sequence comes from Pseudonocardiaceae bacterium, assembly GCA_035707525.1. GTDB lineage: Bacteria > Actinomycetota > Actinomycetes > Mycobacteriales > Pseudonocardiaceae > DASSUA01. The sequence continues at coordinate 6,878 of DASSUA010000072.1, read as the reverse complement.
CTGAGCCGGCTGTTCCGGCTGATGCTCAACGGCCGCGTCGACCCGACCCCGATGACGACGCACACCTTTGGCTTCGACGAGGTCGAGCACGCCTTCCACCTCATGGAGACCAAGGCGGACGGCATCATCAAGCCGCTCATCCTGTTCAGCTAGCGCGCACCTTGAAACATTGGAATGGGCGTCATTCGCTCCGCTGGACGGACCGAATGACGCCCACGCTTATCGGGTGGCGACCGAACCCATGGCGGTTGGCCCGTCGCCGGCAGCCAGCACCTTGGCGAACTCGACGCCGGGCACGGACAGCGCGATGATCTTGGCGACGTGCGCGTCGACCGGGTCGTCGAGCGAGTCGACCATGGTGACGTGGCCCTGCCGGACCCGCAGGCTCCAGCGGTCCGGGCCCCCGTAGACCTCGAGCCGGCGGCGCACGTCGGCGGCGATCTCGGCGTCGGTTCTGGCCAGGCAGCGCACCAGGTCGCGCCGCGTGATGATGCCGACGAGCCGCTTCCCGTCCACTATGGGCAGGCTGCGGATCTGGTGGCGCAGCATGTACTTGGCCACCTCGGCGATGTCGGTGCCGGCCGGCAGCGCCATCGCGGGGGTGGACATGATCTCCCCGACGGTCGCCGGGGCGGCCTCGGCGGCGGTCTCGGTACTGCCGGCGGCGCGGTCGGCCAGCAGGGCGCGCGCGTCGCGCGGGAATCGGTCACGGACGACGTCGGCCTCGGTGACGATGCCGAGCAGCACGTCGTCTGAGTCCACCACGGGCAGGGCGGTGAAGCCGTGGCTGGACAGCCACTTCGCCGCTTCCCGCACCGTCGAGTGCGGTCCCGTAGTAACCACTTTCTTCGTCATCAGGTCGGCGGCTCGCATTCGTCTAGCATCGGTTCCGCCGGCGCGCTGAACAGCCCGCCTAGGTCCCGACCTGACGGGACCTTCGCCGTGGTTCTCGCGCCGGAGGACCGGCTACCGTGAGGGCCGTGAGTACCGACCAAGAACAGCGAATCCGGGTTTTCCTGCTCGATGACCACGAAGTGGTGCGGCAGGGGGTGGCGGCGCTGCTCGAGTCCCAGCCCGACATGGTCGTGGTCGGCGAGGCGGCGACCGCGGCGCAGGCGCTGGCCAGGATCCCGGCGCTGCGTCCCGACGTGGCCGTGCTCGACGTGCGGCTGCCCGACGGCGACGGCGTGTCGGTATGCCGCGAGCTGCGAAACAAGATGCCCGACCTGGTCTGCCTCATGCTCACCTCCTACGGCGACGACGAGGCGCTGTTCGAGTCGGTGATGGCCGGCGCCGCGGGCTACGTGCTCAAGGAGGTGCGCGGCGGCGACCTGGTCAACGCCATCCGGGTGGTGGCCAACGGCGGCTCGCTGCTCGACCAGGCGGCCACCGCCAAGCTGTTCACGAGGCTGCGCTCGCAGACCACCACCGAGGACCCGCTGCGCGAGCTGACCGAGCAGGAGCGCAAGGTGCTCGACCTGATCGGTCACGGCATGACGAACCGGCAGATCGGCGCCGAGCTGTACCTGGCCGAGAAGACCGTCAAGAACTACGTGTCCAGCCTGCTGGCCAAGCTCGGCATGCAGCGCCGCACGCAGGCCGCCGTGTTCGCGACCGAGCTGCGGGAACGGGGCCAGCACAAGAGCTGATCACCACATCCCGTCGTCGGCCAGCCGCAGCTGCCTCGACATCTGCCGGCCGGGCAGGTCGGCGACTCCCCGCAGGTCGGCTCCCCGTAGGTCGGCTCCCCGTAGGTCAGCGACGATGTCCAGGGCCGCCGCCGTGCCCTGCAACGTAGCCAGGTACGCCTGCTTGACGGGGTGGTCGCCGGCGTCGCCCGGCGCGTGGATCTCCGGGTGCCCGATGACCGCCCGGCTCTGCGCCTCGCAGCACAGGAAGCCGCGGTCGTCGGCCGGCAGGCCGGCGTACTCGACGGCGGCGACCTGCGCGGGGAACGTGATCAGGAGGTCGAACGGCCTGATATCCCCGTCGGCGTACATCGCCTCGTGCTCGCCCACCTTGATCAGCTCGGTGCCGGCGGTGGCGTCGATGTGCCGGGAGCCGAACTGGTCGGCGGTCATCTCGTGAACGTGCTGGTTGGCCTGGCTGAGGTAGGTCTTCTCGAACGTGGTGAACGCGATCTCCACCGCGTCCCGCACGTGGCGCCGGCGAAGCCAGGTGTCCAGCAGGAACGCCATGTCGTACAGCGGGCTGCTGCACAGGTTGCCCGGCGGCACCGCGAACAGCACGCGCTGGCGGTGGCTCCGGGACGCCCGGTGGGCCATCAGCCGCAGGTCGCGCCCCAGCTCGAGCATCTGGCCTGGGGACCAGATCTGCCGGGCGTGCTCGGCAAGACCCGGCACGTCGTCGGGCCGCACCCCGGCGCCCGTCGCGATCACCAGCCGGTCGTAGGCGAGCCGGTCGCCGTGGTCGGTGAGGACCACGCCGGCGGCGGCGTCCAGGCCCGACACCGCGCCGACCCGCAGCTCGACGTCGCGGTCGCGCAGCGCGTCCACCAGCGGCCCGCGCACCAGGTGGTCCCGGCCGTGCGCCTCGCCGAACGGCAACCTGATCGAGTTCGGCTTGAACTGGAAGTGCGGGTAGTCGGTCACCATCACCAACCGCACCCCCGCGCCCAGCTCCGCCCGCAGCCGGAACACCACCTCGAGCCCGGCGAATCCCGAACCGAGAACGACGACGCGCGGCGTAGGCATGAGAACCTCCGAGGCAGGCGTTGCTACCACCATCGCGCCCTCGACCGGCCGGCCACAGATCCGAACGAAACCAGCCGTCGGGACCAAGTGCCCTGGTCACCAGGTGTCGATGTGGGGCCGGCGCTCGCGTGGCTATCACGACGTCGCAGCAGCCGAGCAGCGCTCCACGCGTGCCGTTCATCCGCCCGGCAGGGCAAGGGCGGGCGTCCCGCGATGGGAGCGCCCGCCCTTCGTAGCGGGTTGGTTCAGCCGACGAACACGTACAGCACGCTGTGCGCGATCTCGGCGCCACCCGCGGTCAGCCGCAGCATCGCCGAGTGGTCACCCGCCGCGGCACCGCGGTCCACGGCGGCCGTGACCGTGATCGTCACCGAGCCGCCGGCCGGGATCGACACCGAACCCGGGGCGCCGAAGGCAACGCCCGTGCCGACGACCGAGTCGACCGAGAGCGACACGTCCTGCGCCGAGCCGGTCAGGTTGGTCAGCCGGACCGTGGCGGACCGGCTCTGGCCCGAGCCGCTCGGCACGGTGCCGAACGAGGTGCTGACCGGGCCGACCGCGACCTTGGCGTTCACCGCGTTGAGCAGGTTGCCCAGCCCGGCGCCGACGACGTTGACGTCGGTCTCGACGGTGACGCCGTTGGCGGTCCTGGTCAGCACGCCCTGCGAGGCGGTGTTCACGATCGCCGAACGGACCTGCTCGGCGGTCCAGGTGCCGTAGGCACCGCGCACGACGGCGGCCATGCCGGCCAGGTGCGGGGCGGCCATCGAGGTGCCCTGGAAGAACGCCCAGCAGTCGGTCGCGCCGGTGCCGCAGTAGCTCACCGGGATGCTCGACAGCACGTTGACACCGGGGGCGACGACATCCGGCTTGACCCGGCGCTCGGCGGTGTCGGTCGGGCCCTGGCTGGAGAACCCGGCCATGATGTTGTCGTGCGCCGGGGTCCGGAAGTACGCCAGCGACGCGGAGATCGTCGCGGTCTGGCCGTTGGCGGCGACCAGGCCGGGCGCGGCGGCGCGACCCACCTGGTAGGCGTAGATCGTCGGCGCCGGCTGCACGGCCGCGTCGGTCCCCATCGCGGTCGGGTCGCCGGGCACGTTGTTCACCACGATGGTGGCGACCGCGCCGGCGTTCTGGGCGTTGCGGATCTTCAGGGAGAACGAGCACGCGCCGCGGGACACGACGGCGATCTTGCCGGTGAGGCTGCCGGCCGGCAGCGCGGTGCAGGCCGGGCCGAGGCCGTTGGTGGTCCCGGTGACGACGCCGAGCGGCGCGGTCAGGTCGCTGGTCACGACCGGGAAGTCACCGGCGGCACCCTGGAACGTGGCCGCGCCGACGCTGATCGGCGCACCGACGAAGTGACCGACGGTGGAGGCGCCGGCGGTCAGGGCGCGCGCGGCGGTGCCGGGCGAGCCAGCGGTGTAGTGGCCGGGGCCGTTGTTGCCGGCCGAGACGGCGCTGACCATGTTGGCCTCGTCCAGGTTGTCCACCCCCACGGTGAGCAGGTCCTGGAAGCCGCTGGCGGCACCGCCGAGGGACATGTTGATCACGTCCATGCCGTCGGCGTAGGCGGCCTCGAGCGCGTTGAGGATGTCCTCGCTGCGGGCGTTGTCGTCATTGCCGGGGAAGACGTTGTAGTTGCCCAGCTGGGCGGCCGGGGCGACACCGGAGACGGCGTAGGGGATCTCGACGCCCCCGATGGAGGCCGGGGTGTCGAGGTTGCAGGCGACCGTGCCGGCGACGTGCGTGCCGTGGTCCTGGATGGCCTCGGGGGTGTAGCCCTGCGACGGCGACTTGTTGTTGAAGACCCGGGCGGCGATCACCTTGTTGTTGGTGAACCGGGTGTCGCCCAGCTGCGGGGTGGCCGGGAAGCCGGCGTCCGAGAAGCACGGGTGGGTCTGGTCGATGCCGGTGTCGATGACGCCGACCTTCACGCCGCGACCGGCGTTGGCGTCGCCGCCGACCTGGCTGGTGCGCCAGGCCTCGATCGCGTGCACGAGCGCGAGGTCGGGGTCGGCGACGTCGAGCGGCTGGTAGGTGCCCTGGTACTCGGCGCGGACCACCAGCGGCGCGGTGCGCAGGGTGTTCAGGCTGGTGCCGCTGAGCCGGACCGCGACCGCGTTGACGGCCAGGTCGTACTCGCCGCTGACCTTGGCGGCCGGGGCGTTGGTCCGCAGCCAGGCCTTGAAGTCGTTACGGATCGACGACAGCCGGGCCCGCTCGGACTTGACGGTCTGGCTGTTGAAGTCGATCTTCCTGCCGGCCGCGGGCTTGGTGCGCTCGCCGATCGAGAGCGGATCGCCCTGCAGCTGGACCAGGGCGCTGCCGTTGTCAACGCCGCCGACCGGGCTCGACGTATCCGAGTTGGGGTTTCCGTCGACCGACGACCCACCGGGTGCGGCGGGCAGCGGCGCGGCGGCGAACCCGAACGCGGCCGCCGCAGCGGCGGCCGCGATCAGACCCCTGCGGGTCAAGGTTGATGTCACCGATGTGCCTCCGATGTGAGCAGGTTTGCCGTGAGCGCCCCGTTCCGGGTATCGCACGCACGAGCGATCGGGAGCGTAGGCCGGTTACCGGTCGCAGCCAAGGGATCTCACGAGGTGGGCTCGAATTACTCCGTCCGGGCAGGCCGCCGACAGGCGTTTCCGACCCGGCCGGCAACGGGTACGCGATGCTCGTGTCCGACCAGCCCACCGCGCCCATCAGGCCGGTCTCGCCCGGCCAGCCGCCGTCGCACCGGCTTCCGCCCGACGAGCTGCCCACCGAAGCGCTGCCGGTGGCCGATGGCGCGGGCGAATCCGACCACAAGCCGCCCTCGGTCTTCGTCGACCCCTCCGGCCGGCGGCGCCGGTGGCTGGTCGTCACGCTGGGCGCGCTCGCCACGCTCGCCGTCGGCTACCTGACCCTGCTGCTGCTGTCGGTCTTCGGGGCGCCGCTGCCGTCGATCGCGAAGCTGCCCCTGCCGCCGGGCGTGCGCGAGTCGGATCCGAGCCCGACCGTCGAATCCCCCGAACCGTGATCGCGGTCGTGGCGTTCCGCCTGGACCGCGAGCCGCTTCGGCTGCTCTGGTCGCTGCCGCTGCAGCAGATCGTCTACCGGATGCTGATGTACCTGGTGCTGGTGCAGTCGATGGTGACGGCGGCCGCCGGTGCCCGGCTGCCGTGGCACAAGCTGCGCCGCTTCGGCCAGGCCGGCGCCGACGCCCCGGTCCGGGTGGGGTAGTGGACTCGCCGCTGGATCGGCCGGCCGAGTCGAGGGCGCTGCTGAAGACGACCTGGTTGCGGTTCAGGGACCAGGTGGCGCTGCGCGCGCTCGCCATCTTCCTGCTGCTGACCACGCTCGGGCTGCTCGTCGCGCACCCGCTGGCCGGCGTGCTGGCGGCCGAGAGCGGGATCAACCGCGGCCTGCAGGCGCGGCGGACGCCCACGTGGGACGCGGTGACCAACTACGCCTCGACGCTGGCCGACACCGACGTGATCGTCATGTGCACGTTGGCGCTCGCGCTGGTGATGCGGGTGGTGTGCAACCGCTGGCGGGAGCCGGTGTTCCTGATGGTGACGGTCGCGCTGGCGTCCACGACGTTCACGCTGACGACGTTCCCGGTCGAGCGCGGCCGGCCGGATGTCGCGCACCTGGACCCCGCGCCGCCGACGTCGAGCTTCCCGTCCGGCCACGTCGGCGCGGCGACGGCGCTCTACGGTGGCCTGGCGCTGCTGATGGTGTGCTGGCGGCGCTGGCACGCACCGCCAGCGCTCGGGCCGGTGCTGCTCGGGCTGATGGTGGCCATCCCGCTGGTCGTGCCGCTCGCGGTTGCGGTGTCGCGGATGTACCGGGGCATGCACTTCCTGTCCGACGTCACGGTCGGGATCGTCAACGGCGCGCTGTGCATAGCCGTCGCCGCGAACGCCTATCTCCGAGATCCCGACCCGGACCGGGCCGGGTTGCGCGGGCTGCGTCCGCGGCCGAGACCGGCACCGGAGCAGGCCCAGAGCTGACGGCGCATCAAGGCGGCGGTTCGTCGTCGGCGTGGGCGTGCCGCAGGCCCGAACGGCTCAGGGCGAGCGCCCCGGCGGCCAGGCCGGCGATGCCGATCCACAGGGCCGGCCGGTGGCCGGCCGTGTCGGCGACCAGGCCGCCCAGCGGCGCGCCGACGACGATCGCGGC
>DASSUA010000071.1:0-2708 GCA_035707525.1 Pseudonocardiaceae bacterium | reverse complement strand
CCACCCCCACATCACCCACGCCATCACCGCCGCAATAACCACTCCCGGCGCCGGTCACCAACTCACCACCGCATTAATGCTCAACACCGGTGCCGGATTCGACGCAGCAGCGGTGAAACGTTTTCTGGTCGACCGGCTGCCGGCCTACATGATTCCCGAGCGGTTCGTCGTGCTCGACGAACTGCCGCTGACCGGCAATGGCAAGGTCGACCGGGCGGAAGTCGCCCGCCGGCTCGCGCAGGAGCCGGTCGAGGCCGCCGACGACCCACCGGACGGGCCGATCGAGACCGAACTGGCCAACCTGTGGGCCGAGATCCTGAACGTGACCTCGGTGGGCCGCCGACAGAGCTTCTTCTCCCTCGGCGGCGACTCGATCCTGGCGACCCAGCTGGTCGAGGCGATCCGGCGGCGGTTCGCGGTGCGCCTGCCGATGCGGCAGCTCTACGGCGCGCCGACCATCGTCGGCCTGGCAGCTCAGCTCAGCGAGCACATCCCGGCACCGTTGGCGGACCTGGAGGACTGGACCGTATGAACACTGGCGACCTGATCGAGGAACTGGAGGGACTCGGCGTCCAGTTGTGGGCCGAGTCCGGACAGCTGCGGTTCCGCGCGCCCAAGGGCGTCATGACACCGGAGCGGCTCGCCACGATCAAGGCGCACAAGCAGGAACTGCTGGCCCGCCTGGGGGGCTCGGCGGCGGTCGTCGCCGACGAAGCCGGCCGGCATGAGCCGTTCCCGCTCACCGACGTGCAGTCGGCGTACCTGCTGGGCCGCAGCGAGGCGTTCGGCTATGGCGGCGTCGCCTGCCACGGCTACTTCGAGGTCGCCTTCGCCGAGCTCGATCCGGCCCGCCTCGAGTCGGCCTGGCAGCGGCTGGTGGACCGGCACGACATGCTCCGGGCGGTGATCGATCCCGCCGGCCACCAGCGGGTGCTGCCGGACCCGCCGCCCTACCGGATCGGCATCCGGGACGTGCGCGGCGAACCGCGGCAACGCCTCGACGACGCGGTCGAGGCCGTCCGGGCCGAGCTGTCGCACCGCGTCTACGACCCGCAGCAGTGGCCGCTGTTCGAGCTGCGCGTGACCAGGGCCGACGGCCGCGACGTGCTGCACGTGTCGATCGACCTGCTGGTCGCCGACTACGCCAGCATCCAGCTGCTGCTGGCCGAGCTGGACCGCGAGTACACCCGGCCGGGCGACCACGCGACAGCTCCGCTGGAGATCACCTTCCGGGACGTGCTGCTCGCCGAGCGGGCCGCCCGCCAGGGGCCAAGCTACGAGGCGGACCGGTCGTGGTGGCACGAGCGGGTCGACACGCTGCCGCCCGCTCCCGAGCTGCCGCTGGCCGAGCAGCCCGAACAGGCACCGCCCCGGTTCGTGCGCCATCACACGAGGTTGGACCGCGCACGCTGGGCGCGGCTGCGGCGGCGCGCGACCGAACGTGACCTGTCCCCGGCCGGCGCCCTACTGGCCGGCTACGCCGAGGTCGTCGGCTCGTGGTCGCGCCGGCCGGGCTTCACGCTCAACCTGACGCTGCTCAACCGACCGCCGCTGCACCCCCAGGTCGGCGAGCTGGTCGGTGATTTCACGTCGGTGACGCTGCTCGCCGTCGAACCCGAACCGGGCGCGCCGTTCGCCGAGCGGGCCGCCGCGTTGCAACGGCGGCTGTGGACCGATCTGGACCACCGGCGCTACTCGGGCGTCGAGGTGGTCCGCGAGCTCGCCCGCCGCCGGGGGGCCGAGGCCGCGCTGATGCCGGTCGTGTTCACCAGCACCGTCGGGCTGGCCGACGCCGCGGCCGACGCCGGCGAGTTCACCGGCTCGGGCGAGCTGGTGCACGGCGTGAGCCAGACGCCGCAGGTGTGGATCGACTGCCAGGTCATGGAGCACCGCGGTGAGCTGCTGATCAACTGGGACGTGCGCGACGGCGTGTTCCCCGACGGGCTCGTCGAGGACATGTTCGCCGCCTACGAGGCGCTCATCGGCCGGTTGGCCACCGGGGACGGCGCCTGGACGCAGCCGCGACCGGTGGCGCTGCCGGCCGCGCAGGCGACCCGCCGCGCCGAGGTCAACGACACCGCGGCGCCCCTGCCGCGGCTCTTGCTGCACGAGCCGGTGCTGGAGCAGGCCCGGCGCAACCCCGACCGGACCGCGGTCATCGCCGCCGACCGGGCGCTGAGCTTCGCGCAGCTGCTCGCCGAGTCGGAGGCGGTCGCCGCCCGGCTGCTGGCCGCGGGCAGCCGCCCGGCCGAGCCGGTCGCCGTGGTCATGGACAAGGGCTGGGAGCAGGTCGTCGCCGTTCTCGGGGTGCTGCTGGCCGGCGCGGCGTACCTGCCGATCGACACCAACCAGCCGCCGGCGCGCCGCGCGTCGATGCTGTCGCGGGCCGCAGTGCGCCACGTTCTCACGCAGCCGTGGCGCAGCGGCGGTGACTGGCCGGACGGCCTGGAAGTCCACGCTGTGCCGTGCGGACCGCCGGCCTGCCGGCCGGCCGGCCCGCCGGTGCCGGCGCAGCCGGACGATCTGGCCTACGTTATCTACACCTCCGGCTCGACCGGCTCGCCGAAGGGCGTGATGATCAGCCACCGCGGCGCCGTCAACACCGTGCTCGACATCAACGACCGGTTCGAGGTCACCGCGGGCGACCGGGTGCTCGGCCTGGCCAACCTCGGGTTCGACCTGTCCGTGTACGACATCTTCGGCGTGCT
>DASSUA010000070.1:0-2894 GCA_035707525.1 Pseudonocardiaceae bacterium | reverse complement strand
AGGCCGCGCGCCAACCCGAGCTGTCGCCGTACCAGCGCGGCGAGGCGCATCGCCTCCGCACCGAGCTCACCGCACCCGGACCCGCCAGCTGACCGAGTTGAACGCGAACTACGAGCCGGCCTGGTCCTGGTCGCCGGCGCCCGACGGTCCCGCCAGCCCGGTGCTGGCCCTAGCCCTGACGCCGGACCAGAACGAGGTCGGGGCCGGTTGCGGCGATGGCTCCGTCACCTGGCTGGGGCTGGCCGGCCGATCGCCGGTCCGGCCAAGGCAACCGATCCACAACGACTCGATCCGCACTCTTGCTGTCACGCCCGACGGCCTCCACTTCGTCAGCGGTGGCGACGACCAGATCGTGCGGATCTCCGACCGCCTCAGCGGCCAGGAGATCGCTCTCATGCCGCAGGCCCACTCGGGTGCGGTGTGGGCGCTTGCCGTCACGTCGGACGGCCGCGAAGTCATCAGCGGCGGCGGTGACGGCACGATGTGGCTGTGGGACCGGGTTACTCGCAAGGTCCGTAGTATCCAAACCAACGGCGGCGCTGTCCTCGCCCTGACCCTGGTCCGAGACGGAACCCGGATCGTCACCGGCAGCAGGGACGGCTGGCTCCGGATCTGGCACAGATTCAGCGCCTATAGTGAGGCGCTCGCTGGACACCGGGAGGCCGTGCTCGCCCTCGCCACCATCGGCGATGGCCTCCTCGTCAGCGGCGGCGAGGATGGCACCGCTCAACTGTGGGACATCGGACGGCGCAAACGGGTCGCCCTCGCTCCGATCCAGCTCAATGACGCCATCAACGCGGTCGCACCTATCCCCGGCGGCACGCGCATCGCCCTTGGCGGCGCCGACGGGAAGATCCACCTCTGGGACTACTCGTCGAGCACAGCGTCGCGGATCGACGCCGTGCTCGACGGCCACGAGGGCGGCGTGCGGGCGCTGGCGGTCACCGCCGACGGCTCGCTGATCATCAGCGGCGGGCAGGACGGAACGGTCCGGGCGTGGGTCAGGGTCACCGAAGGCGCGGAAGTCGCTGAGCCAGTGCCGTTCCCGGGGCGCCGGCACGCGGGCGTCCACAGCGACTTCGAAAGCGTCGACGACAAGATCGGGTTCACCGCCGACGTCCACGCGGTCGCCGCGCTGCTGGCCGCGAGCGAGACGCCGCCGCAACTGTCGATCGCGCTGCTCGGCGACTGGGGCAGCGGCAAGTCCAGCTTCATGAGCCAGACCATCGCGCGGGTCGACGAGCTGGCCGATCGCGCCAGGAAGGACCCGAAGGGCAGCCCGTACACCGCGAACATCGGGCAGATCCGGTTCAACGCCTGGCACTACAGCGACGATCACCTGTGGGTCGGCCTCATCGAGCACCTCATGCAGGAGATCACCTACCGCCAGCAGGAACAGGGCGGCCAGGACCGGCGCGAATCGCTGCGCAGCGAGCTGGCCGGCGCGCGCGAAAAGCTACGCGAGGGCGAGGCGGCCCTGGGCAAGGTGCAGCGCGTCACCGATGAGGCGGGCTGGGTCGGCCGGGTCAACCAGCCGGCCAGGGTGGCGGCGGTGTTCACGGCGTCCGGGCGGAGCCTGTGGCGGGAGCTGCGGGCGCCGCGGCGCCTGCTCATCGCCGCCGGCGTCCTCGTGGCCTGCGTCGGGCTGATCGTCCTGGCCGCGAGGTTCGGCCAGCCGGTCATCGCCTGGCTGCTCGGCGTGGCCGCCGTTGCCGGCGCCCTGTTGGCGCCGGCCGCCGCGGCATGGCGGCGAACCCAGCGGATCGCCGACGACCTGGTCGCCCAGCTGATGCAGGAACAGCGGGCGGGGGAGGCCAAGGTCGCCGAGCTGGAGGGTCAGCTGATCCAGGCCGATCCGGCCTTCCGGTTCGAGCGGCTGCTGTCCGAGCTCGGCGCCCCCGGCCGTTACGAGCAGTACCGGGGACTCACCGGCAAGATCCACCGCGACCTGTCGCGCCTGTCCACCGACCTGACCGCGGCGCAGGAGGACTGGTTGGAGGGCCGGTCCGGCTCGCCGCCGCCATTTCAGCGGCTGATCCTCTACATCGACGACCTGGACCGCTGCCAGCCGGACCAGATCGTCAAGGTGCTGCAGACGGTCAACCTGCTGGTGGCCATGCCGCTGTTCGTGGTCGTCGTCGCCGCCGATCCCCGCTGGCTGCTGGCCGCCCTCGAAAAGCACCACGGCGACCTGTTCGACGGAAACCGCCGCGACCGCGCCCTCAACTACCTGGACAAGATCTTCCAGATCCCGTACGCGATGCCGCCGATGCGCGAGCACGCCGCCGACTACCTGCGCGGCCTGCTGCCAGCCGTCGAGCCGCAACCGCCCGGCGCCACGGGCCAGCCAGACGCCGAGCCGCGCGAAAGCCCGGCCCCGACGCCGGCCACCACCGGCGGCCTGCCGGCGCCCGACCCGCAGCCGGCGCAACCGGCAACGCCGGCACCGCCAAGCGACGGCGACACCGACCTGCGGCTGCACCTGCGCCAGGCCGAACTCGACTTCCTGCCGCGGCTCGCTCCCCTGCTCGCCACCCCGCGAGCGGTCAAGAAGCTGACCAACCTCTACCGGTTGCTGCGCGCCGCCGTCCCGGACGCCGATGTGGACGGCTTCGTCGGTGACGACCGCGGCGGCCCCTACCAGGCCGCCGCCCTGCTTCTGGCCGCCATCGTGAGCGCCCCCGACGGGGCCAGCGCGCTGCTGGGCGCGCTGTGCCGGCTCCCGGCCGACGACACGCGTGGCATCGTCGAAGTGCTAGTGGCCTCGTCCGATCCGCCGGTGGCGCGTCGCCTGGCCGACCAGATCAAGTCGATCGGCGACGAACGGCCCGTGCACGGACCGGTTGCCACCTACCGGAGCTGGGCAAGGGTCGTCGCCCGCTACGGCTTCGACA
>DASSUA010000069.1:0-2046 GCA_035707525.1 Pseudonocardiaceae bacterium | reverse complement strand
GTGCCGCCACCGGCCGGCCCGCCCTACGGCGGCGGCGGTGCGCACCCGGGTCGGCCCGCCCAACCTGGGCAGCCGGGTCAGCACCCCTCCAGGGAGGACCAGCCGGCCTGGCCCATGGGGCCCTGGCCGCAGCCCGGCCAGCCGGGGTCGGCCCGCCCGGTGGACGCCCCGCCGGCCGGTTATCCGTATCCGTACCCCGGTCCGGTCCCGCCCCCGTACCAGCCACAGCCGACCAAGCACAACGCCGGCCCACCGCATTACGGCGCCCCGCCGGACTGGCGGCCGGCCACGACCCCGATCGGGCAGCCGTACCAGCCGGAGCGGGACCGGGTCGACCGGGCAGACCGTGCCGATCGTGCCGATCGTGCCGACGAGGCGGGCGACGGCCCGGACGGCGGTGCCGGGCCGGCGCGACCGTGGGAGCCACCGGCTAACACCTCCCGGGACTGACGCCGCACCGGCGGGCGCTCGACCGTCGCTGGAGCGGGCTCGTGTTTCCTGCCGAACAGGAGGACCCGCTCCATGCCCGGGGCGGTCCTGCCCCACGCCGGGAAGCGGATCGTGCTGCATGCCGGGAAAGCGGATCGTGCTGCATGCCGGGAAGCGGATCGTGCTGCATGCCGGGAGGCAGATCGTGCGCAGTATCTTCGAGACCAGCATCGAGCCGATGGCCCACGGGCACGTGGACCTCGACCGAGCGGACTCTCCGAACCTCGAGGAGCTGCCCTTGTTCGACCAGGCGCGCGCCGAGGCGGCGGTCCGGGAACTGCTGCTCGCCTGCGGTGAGGACCCGGCCCGCGAGGGCTTGCGGGACACTCCGGCGCGGGTCGCGCGATCGTTCCGGGAGCTGTTCGCCGGCCTCTACACCGACCCGGAGCGGGTGCTCGACAAGACCTTCGACGAGGCGCACGAGGAGCTCGTGCTGATCAAGGACATCCCGCTCTACAGCACGTGTGAGCACCATCTGCTGCCGTTCCATGGCGTCGCCCACGTCGGTTACATCCCGGACGTGCACGGCCGGGTGACCGGCCTGTCCAAGATCGCCAGGCTGGTCGACCTGTTCGCCCGCCGACCCCAGGTGCAGGAACGCCTCACCTCCCAGATCGCCGACGCGATCGTGCGCAAGCTGGACCCGCGAGGGGTCATCGTCGTGATCGAGGCCGAGCACCTGTGCATGGGCGTGCGCGGCATCCGCAAGCCGGGCGCGACCACCACGACCTCGGCCGTTCGTGGTCAGTTCGAGTCGTCGGCGTCCTCGCGGGCCGAGGCCCTCGATCTGATCCGCGGGCGGTGACCGGCTCGTGACCAGTCAGCACCGCGCGCTGCCCCGGCCGGGGCGGTGCGCGGTGGTGGGCGTGGTCAACGTCACCCCGGACTCGTTCTCCGACGGCGGCCGCTACCTGGACCGCGGCGACGCCGTCGCGCACGGCTTGGCGATGTACCGGCGGGGAGCCGACCTCGTCGACGTCGGCGGCGAGTCGACCCGGCCGGGCGCTCGGCGGGTCGAGGCGGCCGAGGAGGCGCAGCGCGTCCTGCCGGTCGTCAAGGAGCTCACCGCGGCCGGCGTGCCGGTCAGCGTCGATACCACCAGGGCCGAGGTGGCGGCGGCCGCCATCGACTCCGGCGCGTCGATCGTCAACGACGTCTCCGGCGGTCTCGCCGACCCGAACATGGCCCGCGTCGTCGCCGAGACGGGCGTGCCATGGGTGCTCATGCACTGGCGAGGCCCGAGTGCCCGGATGGACCGCCTGGCCAACTACCGCGACGTGGTGGCCGACGTGCGCGCCGAGCTGTTGGCACGGGTCGACGCCGCGGTCGCCGCCGGCGTGGACCCGAAGGCACTCGTGCTCGACCCCGGGCTGGGCTTCGCCAAGACGCCCCGCCACAACTGGGCGCTGCTGAACCGGCTGCCGGAGCTGCTCGACCTCGGGCTACCGGTGCTGCTCGGCGCCTCCCGCAAGCGCTTCCTCGGTGCCCTCCTTGCCGGGCCGGACGGTGAGCCGAGGCCGCCCGACGGCCGCGAGGTGGCGACCGCCACGGTGACCG
>DASSUA010000068.1:0-3429 GCA_035707525.1 Pseudonocardiaceae bacterium | reverse complement strand
AGCGCAGCAAAGGTGCCGACCCGGAACTCCAGATCCGGGTAGCGCTCGCGGGCGACCACGATCATCTCCGGTGACGCGTCAACACCCACCATTGGCAAGCCGAGATCAGCCAGGTACCTGGTCACATGGCCAGGCCCACAGCCCACGTCGCCAACCGGCAGTGCGGCGGTAAGTGGTGCGACTAGCTCCGCAAAGCAGGCGTACAGTGCGCGCTCGACCGGCTTGCCGGGCAGCTCGCCGCCGATCTCATCGGCGTACCGGCGGGCGACCATGTCGTAGCTTGCCGCGGTGTGGTCTTCGGCCATGGCGGACGCTCCTTACACGCCGGCCGCCGCTACGACATCCGCAGCGGCGGCCGGGTGTTCCAGCTTCCAGCGAGGTCAGGCGGTCACCCGCTCCGCGGAGTCAGGCTTGTCGACCATTTCCGGCACCCCATCGTCGTCGCCGGACGACACAGCGATCGGCCGGCGCTTGCTGATCACCACCGCGAGGACCACGACCAGCGTCGCGACAACGGCGATCGGCACGGAGACCCACCGGTTCGCGTCGTCCCCGACCGTGTACGTCACCACGGCCGGCGCGATCAGCAGCGAGACAAGGTTCATCACCTTGAGCAGCGGGTTGATGGCCGGGCCGGCGGTGTCCTTGAACGGGTCGCCGACCGTGTCCCCGATGATCGTGGCCGCGTGCGCTGGCGAGCCCTTGCCACCGTGCGCCCCGTCCTCGACCATCTTCTTGGCGTTGTCCCAGGCACCGCCGGAGTTGGCCAGGAACAGCGCCATCAGGGTGCCGGTGCCGATCGCCCCGGCCAGGTAGCTGGCGAGCGCTCCGGCGCCGAGGCCGAAGCCGACCGCGATCGGCGCCATGACCGCGAGCAGGCCGGGGGTGAGCAGTTCGCGCTGGGCGTCCCGGGTGCAGATGTCGACGACCTTGCCGTACTCCGGCCGCTGCGTGCCGTCCATGATGCCGGGCAGCTCACGGAACTGCCGGCGTACCTCGAAGACCACCGCGCCGGCGGACCGCGAGACCGCGTTGATGGCCAGGCCCGAGAAGAGGAACACCACCGCCGCACCGATCAGCAGGCCGACGAGATTCTTCGGGAACGACACGTTCAGGGCACTGGTCACAAAGCCCGCCACGTCCGCGATGCCCGCGTCCTGTAGCGACTCGCGCATGCTGCTCGTGTACGACCCGAACAGGGCGGTGGCCGCGAGTACGGCGGTGGCGATCGCGATGCCCTTGGTGATCGCCTTGGTGGTGTTGCCGACCGCGTCGAGCTCGGTGAGCGTACGGGCGCCGGCCTCGTCGATGTCTCCGGACATCTCGGCGATCCCCTGCGCGTTGTCGGAGATCGGCCCGAAGGTGTCCATGGCCACGATCACGCCGACCGTGGTCAGCAGGCCGGTGCCGGCCAGGGCCACCGCGAACAGGGCGATCGACCCGCCGACGAGGTACGCGCCGTAGACCGCGGCGGCGATGACGAGCGCGGAGTAGACCGCCGACTCGAAGCCCACGCTCACCCCGGCCAGGATCACCGTGGCGGGGCCGGTCAGCGCGGTCTTGCCGATATCGCGTACCGGGCGCCGGCCGGTCTCGGTGAAGTAGCCGGTCAGCGCCTGGATCACGGCGGCGAGCACGATCCCGATGACCACCGCGCTGATCGCGATCAGCCGGGGGTTGCCGTCGGTGCCGGCGAACTCGGCGCCGAAGCCGGCGAACGTGTCCGGCAGCAGCGTCCACGCGGCCACCGCAACCAGGAGCGCGGAGACGGCGGCGGAGATGTAGAACGAACGGTTGATGGCGGTGAGACCGGAGCGGTCCGCGGCGCGCAGGCGGGTGATGAACACGCCGACGATCGAGACCACGACGCCGATGGCGGCGACAACCAACGGGAACACCAGGCCATCCGCGCCGAACGCGAGCCGGCCCAGGATCAGTGCGGCCACCAGCGTCACGGCGTACGACTCGAACAGGTCCGCGGCCATGCCGGCGCAGTCGCCGACGTTGTCGCCGACGTTGTCGGCGATTGTCGCGGCGTTGCGAGGGTCGTCCTCAGGGATGCCTTGCTCGACCTTGCCGACCAGGTCAGCGCCGACGTCCGCGGCCTTGGTGAAGATGCCGCCGCCGACCCGCATGAACATCGCCAGCAGGGCGGCGCCGAAGCCGAAGCCCTCCAGCACGATGGGTGCCTCGCCGCGGTAGAGCAGCACGACCAGGGAGGCACCGAACAAGCCGAGGCCCACGGTCATGAACCCGACCACACCACCGGTGCGGAAGGCGATCTGCATGGCCTTCTCGCGACCGCCGGTCGACTCCCGCGCCGCGGCGGCCACCCGCAGGTTGGCCCGCGTGGCCAGGGCCATACCCGCGCCGCCGATGAAGGCGCTGAACACCGCGCCCACCACGAAGAACACCGAACGGCCGATCTTGACCGCCGTCTCGGAGCCTTCGACGCCGCTCACCGGGAGCAGGTAGAGCAGGAACACGGCAACGACGACGAACACCGCGAGGGTCTTGAACTGGCGGAAGAGGTAGGCCGACGCGCCCTCCTGCACGGCAGCGGCGATCTCCTGCATCTTCTGCGTGCCCTTGCCGGATGCGAGGACCGCCCGAACCAGGGCGGCCGCGAAGCCGAGCGCCACGAGCGCGATGACCGCGGCGACCACGACGTAGGACAGGTTCGCACCGGCCAGGGACAGCTCGCCACCCTCAGCGGCGAGGCTTTCCACGGACATCTATGTCCTCCTGTACCGAACGCGCCACCCCCGCCCAGTGGGCCGCCGGATGCCGGCGGCGCGAGCGTGGGAAGCCGCGACTGCCTGGCGCCCGCCGAGCGCGGGACCAGGAACGTTGTGATGACCCGCGTACTCTAGCCGTCCGCCACTGGCAGGGTCACATCGACGCCTCGTACGGTTGTGATGATCTTCATCGGAGATGGCACCGGCGCTGCTGGCGTCACCGGGTGGGCCGCGGCAGCCAGACCATGCGGACCGAGGTCCCCGTGCCGCCGGCCGCGCGCCGCACCTCAAGATCATCCACCAGGCCGGCGAGCAGCGTCAGGCCCATGCCCGCAGCGACCGCCTCCTCCGAGAGCCCGTCCGGCGGGGCGTCGATGGCATCCACCGCAGGGGCCGCCGCCAGCTCCGGCACGGCCCCGGCCGCGGTCGCGTCGGCAGGCGCGTGGTCAACCACCCGGACCTCGTACGTCGGGCCGTCGGTCATCTCGATGGAGATCGGGGTACGCAGGCCGTGCCTCCGGTGCAGGGCAACCGCCCGTGAGCACGCCTCGCCGATGGCCAGGCGCACCTCGTCGAGCAGGTCGCCGCCGATCCCGGCGCGCCGGGCCACCGCCACCCCGACCAGTCGGGCGGTGCGCACGTGCGCCGGCTCCGGGGAGAACGACAGCCGGACCGTCGCCATAGCTACGTC
>DASSUA010000067.1:0-2553 GCA_035707525.1 Pseudonocardiaceae bacterium | reverse complement strand
CGCCGGCCGGGATTTTCATCAGCAGCCACGCTTCGTCGACCACCACCAGTCGGGGTCGGCGCATCGCCGTGTTGGACACCCGTCGCCACACCGCGTCCAGGGTGAGCAGGGTGCCGATGGCTTTGAGCTCGTCGGGGAGGTCGCGCAGGGAGAACACCACCAGGTGCCCCTCGGCGGTGGTGCTGGTCGGGCCGTCGAACAGTTGCCGGAAGGCGCCGTCCACGAACGGTTGCAGCTGCGCGGCCAGCGTTGTGGCGGCCCGGTCGCCGGCCGTGCCGGCAGCGGCGAGGGCGTCGCGCAGGGTGCGCAGCGTGGGTGCCGGGCGGTTCCAGGTGCGGGTGTCGGCGGTGATGCCGGCGGACTGGTAGCTGGCGGCGATCGCGCGGTCCAGTGCGGCGCGCGTGTCGTTGTCGGGTTTGGTGCCGAGCAGCACGGTGATGACGGTGTGGAGGAACAGGCTGCGTCGGAGCAGGGCGTCGGCGGGTGCGGTGCGGCGTCCGTTCGGGGTGGTGTGGATGGGTAGGTCGAACGGGTTGAGCCGCACGCCGTTGGCGCCGAGCGGGAGGTAGGTGCCGCCGACGGCGGTGGTCAGGCGGGCGTATTCGTGTTCGGGGTCGACGACGGCGACTTCGATGCCGCGGTACAGCGATCGCAGCAGTTCGAGTTTGACCAGGTAGGACTTGCCGGCGCCGCTGCGGCCGAGGATCACCGAGTTGTGGTTGTGCAGGCCGGGGCCGAAGCGGTCCCAGTGCACCAGGCTCGGTGAGCCCAGGTTGTGCCCGTAGAGCACGCCGGACGGGGCGGCCATGCTCGCGGGGTCGGGTGGGGGCAGGTCGGGGCTGGTGAACGGGAACGCCGCGGCCAGGGCGGCGGTGTCGAAGGTGCGTCGCAGCCGGATCAGGTCCAGGCCCATCGGGCGGGTGGAGACCCAGCCCTGCACCGGGCGGTAGGTGGTGTGCCGGGCGTCGAGCAGCAGGCTGGCGCACAGTGCCCGCACCGCCGCGACCTCGTCGGCGAGGTCCTGTTCGGAGGTGGCGTGCACGGTCA
Source organism: Pseudonocardiaceae bacterium (assembly GCA_035707525.1). Taxonomy (GTDB): domain Bacteria; phylum Actinomycetota; class Actinomycetes; order Mycobacteriales; family Pseudonocardiaceae; genus DASSUA01. Next base: position 1,506 of record DASSUA010000067.1, on the reverse strand, counting down.
GGTAGAGCCCGACCCGGTACAGCTTGCCTTCGCCGCGGGCCAGGCGGGCGGCCAGGTCGTGGGCGTCCTCGGTGGCGGCATCCAGGAGGGGGTCGGCCAGCCGGCCGTGGTCGGCGGTGTGCCGTTGGCCGCTTTCGAACCTGGCCAGCTGCCGCCGCAGCCGCGTCGCGGCCGCGACCGGGTCGATGGGCTCGATGTGCAGGGCGAGGTCGAGCCGGCCGGGGTAGGTCAGCAGCGGGGACAGCCAGCCGGGGTAGACCTCGCGGGGGAACCCGGTGACCGCGAAGCTGGCCACCCAGTCGCTGCCGACCTGCAGATGCCGTGCGCCGATCGCGATCGCATCCGGCGCGAACGGGCTGACCGCCGCGTCGCCGGTCACAGCGGCCACCCGCTGTCGTCATCGGCCGCACGGTCGCCCAGCTGGTGGTCCGCGGCGTCGCCAAGCGTGGTGTCGTTCCGCTCGGGTGGTAGGTCGGCGGCGGTGGTGATCGTGTCGTCGGCGGCGGCCGATTCCGGTGAGGCGGGGAGCAGCCGGTCCGGGTTGCTGGCGGAGCCGAGCAGGGCAGTGACCTGGTGGGCCGGCAGCGGGGTGATCACGATGCCGGCCGGGGCGAGCAGGTCGATCGCCTCGGTCAGCCGGCGCACCAGCCGGGCTTCGGCGGCTCGCCGGGCCGGGCCGGCCGGTGGGCCGTGCTGCGGTCGGCTCGTGGTGCGGGGCAGCAGGGTGGACAGCATGGCCAGCGGCCCGGGTGAGCTGAGCCCGTCTGCGCGGCCGGGGCTCTGGGGGGATTCGCGCAGGACGAGGATGACCTGCCGGCGCAGCAGTTCGATCTGCTCGTCGAGGTGTGCCAGGAAGTCGGCGTGCTCGAGGGCGGCGGTCTCCAGGGCCGGGTGGGGCAGGCTGGCGGCCTGGTGGCGCAGCTGGGTGATCTGGCCGGTGAGGTCGAGGTGGTCGGTGCGAACGAGCAGTTGCACGGGTGCGGTCAGGCTGTGCAGGTAGCGGCCGAACGTGGCGACCAGGCCGTCCTGCTCGGCGGGGGTCCGTAGGGCGAAGTTGACGGTGCTGGCCACCGCGATGACGGCGAGGCCGTCGGGGCCGAGGTCGACGACACCGGTGTCGGTCACCGTCCGGGCCGGGAGCCCAAGTGCGCCGGGCCTGATGGCCCGGTCTGAGCCGGCGTCGTCTTGGGTGGGCTGGGGGAGCCAGGCCGGTGCGGGCGGGATGCCCTCGGGTGCGGGGATCTGGTGGCGTGGTTGGAGGCGTTGCCGGATCGCGGCCATGAGCAGGCGATCCAGCGGTACCCCGTCGCGTTGACCGAGCGCGAGCAGCGCGGCGGCCAGGCCGACCGGCGCGGCCACCGCCAGCAGCACCGGCCACGGGACGACGGCTCGGGTGGCGGTCAGGCCGGCGTAGAGGATCAGCCCGGTGACACCGAGGATGGTGAGCTGGCGGGCGGTGAACGGGCCCAGGATGCGGTCCGGCAGGTCGATGTCGGCCGGGATGCG
>DASSUA010000066.1:0-5389 GCA_035707525.1 Pseudonocardiaceae bacterium | reverse complement strand
CGACCGCGGCCCGGCCGACCGGAGCCCGGCCGACCGGAGCCCGGCGGATCGGGGGCCGGCGTGACCGCGACCCCGCTGCCGGCCGGCTCGCTTCGCGCCACGTCGCTCAATGCCGGGCGGCGCGCGCACGACCTGCAGCGGCTCGCCAGCGGCGAGATCGTCGACGTGCTCGTCGTCGGCGGCGGGGTGACCGGTGCCGGAGCGGCGCTCGACGCCGCGTCGCGCGGCCTGTCGGTGGCCCTGGTCGAGGCCCACGACCTGGCGTTCGGCACCTCCCGCTGGTCGTCCAAGCTCGTGCACGGCGGGCTGCGCTACCTCGCGACCGGCGACGTCGCGCTCGCCTACGAGTCGGCCGTCGAGCGCGGCACGCTGCTGACCAGGACCGCGCCGCATCTGGTTCGCGCGCTTCCCCAGCTCATGCCCCTCACCGAGGCGGTGTCGCGGCGCGGCGCCGCCGCGCTGGCCGCCGCGCTGCGCGCCGGGGACGTGCTGCGCCGGGTTGCGCGCACCGGGTCGGACGAGCTGCCCGCGCCCCGGCGGGTGTCGGCGGCCGAGGCGCTGGCGCTCGTGCCCGGCCTGCGCCGCAGCGGGCTGCGGGCCGGGCTGCTCAGCTTCGACGGCCAGCTGGTCGACGACGCCGCGCTCGTGGTCGCCCTCGCCCGGACCGCCGCCGGCTACGGCGCCCGCATGCTGACCAGGGTCCGCGCCGAGGCGCTCGGCGGCGACGGGGCGGCCGTCGTCGACGGGCTCACCGGCCAGCGGTTCGACGTGCGGGCCCGATCGGTGATCAACGCGACCGGCGTGTGGGCCGCGCGGCTTGTCGACACCGTGCGGCTGCGGCCGTCCCGCGGCAGCCACCTCGTGCTGGACGCGGCCGCCGCCGGCATCACCGGCACGGCGCTGTTCGTGCCCGTGCCCGGCCGGCCCAACCGCTTCGTGTTCCTGCTGCCGCAGCTCGACGGCCGCGCCTACCTCGGGCTCACCGACGAACCGTTCGACGGACCCGTGCCCGACGTGCCGGCCGTCCCCGACTCGGACATCGACTTCCTGCTCGGCACCGCCTCTACGGTGCTCGCCGCCCCGCTCACGCGGGCGCACGTGGTCGGCAGCTTCGCCGGGCTGCGGCCGCTGCTGGCCGGCAAGCCCGCCGGCCGCTCAGCGAGCCGCTCAACCGGCCGGTCAGCCGACCTGTCCCGCCGGCACGCAGTCCTGCGCCCGCCCGGCGGCCCGGTCACGGTCGTCGGCGGCAAGCTCACGACCTACCGGCGGATGGCCGCCGCCGCGGTCGACGCCGCCGTCGCGGCCGCCGGCCTGCCGGCCGGGCCGTCCCGCACGTGCGGGATCCCGCTCACCGGGGCCGCCCCGAGGCACACGCTGGACGGCCTCGCCGCGCCGCCGCGCCTGGTCGCCCGCTACGGCACCGAGGCATTGCGCATCGTCTCGCTCATCGACATCGAGCCGGACCTGGGCCGCCCGGTCGCGCCGGGGCTGCCGGTCACCGCCGCCGAGGTGCTTTGGGCGGTGCGTCACGAGGGCGCGCTGGACGCCGGCGACGTCCTGGACCGCCGCACCAGGATCGGCCTGGTCCCGGCCGACCGCGCCGCCGCCGAACCCGCCGTCACCGCGCTGCTGGCCGACACCCTCCCCCGTCAACCGTTCTGATCACGCGCGGGTCAGGATGTCGGTGACGACGTCGGTCTTCGCGTCGGCATAGTCCTGCACGACCGCCCAGTCGCGCTTGGCCAGCTCGCGCTTGGCGCGCTCGTACAGCTCGCGGTCCGCGGGGTCGGTGCGCAGGCGGTCCCGGAAGGCGAGCATGCGGCCGATCTCCTCGCAGCCGGCCGCGAACACGTGCAGGTTGACGGCCGGATCGGTGCGCCGCAGCAGGCGATGCTCCCACCAGTGCGGTTCCCGGAACCGGAACTCGTAGCCGATCGCCTCCAGGTCCGGCACGTAGGCGTCCTCGTCGACGGGGTCGGTCACCGCGAGCACGATGTCGATGACGGGCTTGGCGGCGAGCCCCGGCACCGAGGTGGACCCGGCGTGCTCGACGAGCCTGGCCCGGTCCCCGAGCGCGGATCTGATGGCGAGCTCCTGCTCCCGGTACCGGGCGGGCCAGAGCGGGTCGTAGTCGACGATCACCACGAGCGGGGAGCGCGCGGCGGCCGGATCCGTGGTCACAGCCCCGAATTGTGGCCGATATCGGGCCGCCGGAACGGATAGCTTGGCCAGATGTTCGAAGTCGACCGCGTGAGCAAGCGATACGGCGACCTGGTGGCGTTGCGCGACCTGACGTTGCGGGTCGCCAAGGGCGAGCTGTTCGGGTTCGTCGGCAGCAACGGCGCCGGCAAGACCACGACCATGCGGATCGCGCTCGGCGTGCTCGCCGCGGACTCCGGCGAGGTGCGCTGGCACGGCCGGCCGGTCACGCTGGAGACCAGGCGCCGGTTCGGTTACATGCCCGAGGATCGCGGCCTGTACCCGCGGATGAGGATCGGTGAGCAGCTGGAGTACCTGGGGCGGCTGCACGGGATGTCGGGTGCCGAGGCCAGGTCCGCGGTGAGCTACTGGCTGGACCGGCTCGGGCTGGCGGCGCGCCGCGGCGACGCCGTGCAGAAGCTCAGCCACGGCAACCAGCAGCGCGTGCAGCTGGCGGCCGCGGTGCTGCACGAACCGGAGGTGCTCGTGCTCGACGAGCCGTTCTCCGGTCTGGACCCCGTGGCCGTCGACGTCATGAGCCAGGTCCTCACCGAGCGCTGCGCCGCCGGGGTGTCGGTGATCTTCTCCAGCCACCAGCTCGACCTCGTGGAGCGGCTGTGCGACCGGGTCGGGATCATCCGCGGCGGGCAGCTGGTGGCCTGCGGCACGGTCGACGAGCTGCGGGCCAGGGCGCCGGCCCAGGTGGTCATCGAGGCCCCGTCGGCGGCCGACGGCTGGGCCGACGGGCTGGCCGGGGTGCGCGCCGCCCGGTACCGGGGCGGCGGGCGGACGGTGGTCGACCTGGAGCCGGGCGCGGACGAGCAACCGGTGCTGCGGGCGGCGCTGGCCACCGGGCCGGTGCTGGAGTTCGGCAGGTACCGGCCGAGCCTGACGGAGCTCTTCCGCGAGGCGGTGCAGCAATGACGTTCAGCCCGACCAGGGCGGTCTGGCTGGTCGCCCGCCGCGAACTGGTCACCAGGGTGCGCACCCGCGCGTTCGTCGCCGGCATCCTGCTGGTGCTCGCGGCGATCGCCGGGTACGCGCTGTTCCTCAAGTTCCTCGCCGACCGCGAGACCACCACGACGGTCGCGCTCACTCCCGACGCCGCGGCGGTCGCCGGACCGTTGCGCGCGGCCGGCGCCACGATCGGCCGGACGATCGTGATCGACGAGGTGCCCGACGAGGCCACCGGCGAGCGGCGTCTTCGCGACGGCGACGCCGATGTGCTGATCTCCGGCGGCCTCGGGGGGACCAGGCTCGTCGGCAACGAGGAGGTGCCCGGCAACCTGAGCGCGCTGCTTGCGGGCGTCCTGCGGGCGCAGGCGCTGGACGCCCAGCTGGCCGAGGCCGGCGTGGATCGCGGCGACGTGGCCGCCGCGGTCGAGGCGGCCCAGCCGCGCGTGAGCACGCTCGAGCCCGACGACCCCAACCGCGACCAGCGGCTCGTGCTCGGGATCGGCATCGTCGTGCTGCTGTACGGCTCGCTGCTGTTCGTCGGGCAGATGGTCGCCCAGGGCGTGGTCGAGGAGAAGTCCAGCCGGGTCGTCGAGCTGCTGCTGTCGACGGTGCGGCCCTGGCAGCTGCTGCTGGGCAAGGTGCTCGGCCTCGGCGCGGTCGGGCTGCTCCAGCTGCTGATCATCGCCGGGGCCGGGCTCGCCGTGACGACCGCGCTCGAGGTCATCACGCTGCCGGGGGTGATCGCCGGCACGCTGGCCACCGGCATCCTGTGGTACCTGCTCGGGCTGCTGCTCTACGCGACCGTCTACGCGGCGGCCGCGTCGCTGGTCTCCCGGCAGGAGGACCTCACCGCCGTGATCATGCCGCTCACCATGGTGATCATCATCGCGTTCCTGTTCGGCCTCAACATGCTGCTCGCCGACCGCTCCAGCACCGCGGTCGCGGTGCTGTCGGTGCTGCCGCCGTTCGCCCCGATCCTGATGCCCGGCCGGATGGCGCTCGGGATCGCGCCGGCCTGGCAGGTCGCGCTCGCGATCGTGCTGACGCTGCTGGCGGTGGCCGCGCTGACCTGGCTCGCCGGCCGGATCTACGCGACGGCGGTGCTGCGCACCGGCGCCCGCGTCAAGCTCCGCGACGCCCTCCGAGGCTGACCCACCCCGCCACTCGCACTTGGGGAGCTTCGGTGCCACCCTGTGCAACCGAAGCTCCCCAAGTGGCACGTTTGGGCGGGGGCTAGCGCTGGTCGATGGGGACGTAGGGGCGCTCGCTCTCACCCGTGTAGACCTGGCGCGGGCGGCCGATCTTGGTCGAGGGGTCGGTCATCATCTCGCGCCAGTGCGCGATCCAGCCCGGCAACCGGCCGAGCGCGAACAGGACGGTGAACATCCGGGTCGGGAAGCCCATCGCCCGGTAGATCAGGCCGGTGTAGAAGTCGACGTTCGGGTACAGCTTGCGCTCGACGAAGTAGTCGTCGGACAGCGCCGCCTCCTCCAGGCGCATCGCGATATGCAGCAGCTCGTCGTCGCCGTGCAGGTTGTCGAGCACCTCGTCGGCGGTGCGCTTGATGATCGCCGCACGCGGGTCGTAGTTCTTGTAGACCCGATGGCCGAAGCCCATCAGCTTGACGCCGCCCTCGCGGTTCTTGACCTTCTTGACGAACGTTTCGACGTCGCCGCTGTCGTCCCGGATCTTCTCCAGCATCTCCAGCACGGCCTGGTTGGCGCCGCCGTGCAGCGGACCGAACAGCGCGTTGATCCCGGCCGAGATGCTCGCGAACAGGTTGGCCTCCGACGAGCCGACCAGCCGCACCGTCGAGGTCGAGCAGTTCTGCTCGTGGTCGGCGTGCAGCACGAACAGCAGGTCGAGCGCGCGGGCCAGCGTCGGGTCGACGGTGTACGGCTCGGCGGGCAGCCCGAACGTCATCCGCAGGAAGTTCTGCACGAGGCCGAGCGAGTTGTCCGGGTACAGGAACGGCTGGCCGACCGACTTCTTGTAGGCGTAGGCGGCGATCGTCGGCAGCTTGGCCAGCAGCCGGACCGTCGAGATCTCCACCTGGTGTGGGTCGAACGGGTTGAGGCTGTCCTGGTAGAATGTCGACAGCGCGGACACCGCCGAGGACAGCACCGGCATCGGGTGCGCGTCACGGGGGAAGCCGTTGAAGAACAGCTTGAGGTCCTCGTGCAGCAGCGTGTGCCGCTGGATCTTCTCGGTGAACTCGGCCAGCTCGGCCGCC
>DASSUA010000065.1:0-17537 GCA_035707525.1 Pseudonocardiaceae bacterium | reverse complement strand
CGAGGGCGCCATGCTCGCGGTGGCCGCCGACGAGCGGCGGCTGCGCGCGGTGCTCGGCCCGCGCTACACCGAAGAGCTCGACATCGCCATCAGGACCGGCTCGCAGCTGGTGCTCGCCGGCCCGGTCGAGGCCGTCGAGGGCGCCGGTCAGAAGCTGCTCGAGGCCGAGGTCGGCTGCCGGCGCCTGGAGACGACGCACGCCTACCACTCCCGGATGCTGGCCGGCATCGCCGGCGAGCTGACCGCCTGGGTGAGCGACAACGTCACGCTCAACGCCCCGACGATCCCCTACGTCTGCAACGTCACCGGCGAGCTGGCCACCGAGGAGGTCGTCACCGACCCCGGCTACTGGGCCAGGCACATGTGCGAGACCGTGCAGTTCGGCGACGCCCTGGCGCACGTGCTCAGGACCGGCGCCCTGGCGCTGGTCGAGATCGGCCCCGGCCAGTCGCTCGGCGCACTGACCCGCGCGCACCCCGGGTGCGACCGGGCCCAGTGGCCGCTGATCGTGGGCCCGCTGCCGGGCGCGACCGACGACAAGAACACCCACGCCGCGGTCGCCGAGGCGATCGGCAAGCTGTGGCTGACCGGCGTCCCGGTCGACTGGAACGCGCTGCACACCACGCCGGACAACGACTGGGCCCCCGGCCGCGTCCCGCTGCCGACCTACCGGTTCCAGCGCCAGGACTGCTGGCTCGAGGTCGACATGAGCCAGATGGGCAACGGCGGCGTCGGCATGCTGGACGACGGCGACCCGACGGCCATCTTCAACTCGCTGCCGAAGCTGCCCGACACGCAGTGGGTCTACCTGCCGGTGTGGAACCAGACCACGCAGCGGCCCCCGTGCGAGGACGCCAAGCACTGGCTGATCTACACCGACGCCGGCGTGGCCGACACCGTCACCGAGCGGCTGACCGCTCACCTGGAGGCCGCCGGCAGCCAGGTGGTGCTGGTCCGGCCCGGTGAGAAGTTCGAGGCCGGCCCGGACGCGATCACCGTGCGCCCCGGCTCACCGGAGGACGCGACGGCGGCCCTGCTGCACCTGACCAAGCTCGAGACCCTGCCCGAGCGCGTGGTGCACCTGTGGACCGCCGGCGAGCGCCGCCCGGCCGAGCTGGCCGCCGACCCGACGGCCGACTGCCTGCAGCGCGGCTTCCACAGCCTCGTCGCGTTCGCCCGCGCCGCCGGTGACATGGGCCTGCCCCCGTGGACGGTGGACATCGTCACGACCGGCACCACCCGCGTCCTGCCCGGCGACACCGTCTACGCCGAGCGCAACACCCTGCTCGGCCCGACCCGGCTGATCCCCGTCGAGTACCCGGGCGTGCAGACCCGGATGATCGACGTGGACGTCGCGACGATCACCGAGTCGCCGCGGGCGCTGATCGCCGAGCTGCGCGCCGAGGTGACCGACCGGGTGCTCGGGTTGCGCCAGGGCCGGCGCTGGACGCCCGCTTATGACCTGCTCGACGCGGCCACGATCGAGTCCGCACCACCGGCCGCCGCCTTCCGCAAGGGCGGCACCTACCTGGTGACCGGCGGGCTCGGCGGCATCGGCCTGGCGATGGCCGAGCGGATCGCCGCCGACTACGACGCGAACCTGGTGCTGATGGGCCGCACGCCGGTGCCGCCGCGCGACCAGTGGGCCCAGATCCTCGGCTCCGACGCCACCGTCGAGGAGGTCCGTCGCCGGATCGAGGGCCTGCAGCGCCTGTCCGCCTCCGGGGTGCAGGTCGCCGCCGTCGCCGGTGACGTATCCAAGATCGCCGACGTGCGGCGCGCGGTGGACACCGCCATCGAGCGCTTCGGCGAGCTGTCCGGCGTGGTGCACGCGGCCGGCGTGCCGGCGCTGGGGCTGATGCAGTTCAAGACCGCGGCCGACGTCGAGCGCACGCTCGCGCCGAAGGTCGCCGGCACGCTGGCGCTGGGCGAGGCGGTGCGCGAGGCGGCAGCCAAGGGCCACAGCGTCGACTTCATCGCCTTGTTCTCCTCGGTCACCTCGGTCACCGGCGGCGGCGCCGGCCAGGTCGACTACTGCGCGGCCAACGCCTTCCTGGACGGCTTCGCGCAGAGCGACGACGGGCCGGGGTGCGCGATCGTCTCGATCAACTGGTGCGAGTGGACCTACAACGGCTGGACCGCCGGGCTCGAGGGCTACGACGAGGGCTCCAGGCAGTTCTTCGAGTGGTACCGGTCCAACTTCGGGATCAACTTCGACGAGGGCTGGCAGACCCTGCAGCGGGCGCTGGCCAGCGGCGAGCGGTACGTGGTCGTCTCGACGCAGGACTTCATGCCGCTGGTGGAGATGAGCCGCAACTCCTCGATCGAGGAACACCAGTCGATGGTCAAGAAGGTGCGCGACTCGATGGGCCGGCACCCGCGGCCTGAGCTGTCGACCGCCTACGTCGAGCCGCAGACCGAGACCGAGGAAAAGATCGTCGAGGTGTGGGGCGAGGCGCTCGGGCTGGAGCAGATCGGCGTCCACGACAACTTCTTCGAGCTCGGCGGGAACTCGCTGGTCGGCATGGAGATCATCGCCAAGGTCCGCAAGGCGCTCGGGCTCACCTACCTGCCGCCGCACATTCTCTACCAGGCACCGACCGTCGCGTCGCTCGCCGAGGCCGCCATGGCCGGGCAGGAGCAGGACGACGACCAGGAAGAGCAGAACCCACAGGCTGCCGGGGCCCGTGAGCAGAACCGGTCCCGCATCGAACAACGGCGCAACATGCTTCGCGGGAGGACTGCGCAATGACCGACCCTGTCATCACCGAGACCGAAACCGACTACGCCTCGGCGGTAGCACTGATCGGGATGTCCGGTCGGTTCCCCGGCGCGAACAACGTTGGTGAGCTGTGGCGAAACGTCGTCGCCGGCGTCAAGGGGCTGCGCGAGATCACCGAGGACGAGCTGGCCGAGGCCGGGATCGACCCCGGTCAGCTCGCCGACCCGCGCTACGTGCGCATCGGCGGCCCGCTCGAGGGCATCGACATGTTCGACGCCTCGGTCTTCGGGATCAACCCGCGCGAGGCCGAGACCATGGACCCGCAGCACCGGCTGTTCCTGGAGTGCTCGTGGGAGGCCCTGGAGGCCGCCGGGTACTGCCCCACCGACACGCCCGGTCAGGTCGGGATCTTCGGCGGCTGCGGCTTCCCCGACTACATGGTCAAGAACGCCCAGTCCACGCTGGCCGAGCCGGGCGGCGCTCTGCTGATGGCGGTCGGCAACGAGCGTGACTCGCTGGCCCCGCTGGTGGCCTACAAGCTCGGCCTGCGCGGCCCGAGCATCTCGATCCAGACGTTCTGCTCGACGTCGCTGGTCGCGGTGCACCTCGGGGTGCAGAGCCTGCTGACCTACGAGTGCGACATCGCGCTCGCCGGCGGCGTGTTCACCCCGCTCCCGCAGCACCAGGGCTACCTGTACGAGCAGGGCGGCATCCTGTCCCCGGACGGCAAGGTCCGCAGCTTCGACGCCCAGGCCAACGGCGCCGTGATGGGCAACGGCGTGGCGATCGTCGCGCTCAAGCGGATGAGCGAGGCGATCGAGGACGGCGACATCATCCACGCGGTGATCCTGGGCTCGGCGGTCAACAACGACGGCCGCCTGCGGGCCGGCTTCACCGCCCCCGGCGTCGAGGGCCAGTCCCAGGTGATCGAGGCCGCGATCGGCGTCGCCGGGATCAAGCCGGAGACCGTCGGCTACATCGAGTGCCACGCCACCGGTACGATGCTCGGCGACTCGATCGAGCTCGCCGCGATCAGCCGGGTGTTCACCAACCCGCCCGAGACCCCGTGCGTGCTCGGCACCCTCAAGCCGAGCATCGGCCACCTGGACCGCGCCTCCGGCGCCACCGGCCTGATCCGCGCCGCGCTCAACCTCAAGCACGAGCTGCTGCCGGCCACGCCCAACTACGAGTCCCCCAACCCCGCGCTCGCCTCGGCCAGCGACCGGTTCACCGTGCTCAACGAGCACCGCCACTGGGAGCAGGGCTCACACCCGCGCCGCGCCGGCGTCAACTCGTTCGGCCTCGGCGGCACCAACGCGCACGTGGTGCTGGAGCAGGCACCCGAGCTGCCGGCCACGCCGGAGCGGCCCGGCCCGCACCTGCTGCTCTACTCGGGCGGCGACGAGCAGGCGCTGGCCGAGCTGACCGCGCAGCTGCGCAAGCACCTGCAGGACAACCCGACCGCGCGCATCGACGACGTCGCCTACACGCTGCAGGTCTCCCGCGGCGGCTTCGCGCTGCGCCGGGCGATCGTGGCCAACGACCTCGAAGACGCCATCGCGGCGCTCGACGACGAGAACCGTTGGATCGGTGGCAAGACGCAGCGCCGCAACCCGCGCGTGCACCTCGTCGCGCCCGAGAACGCCGAGGGTGCGACCGTGCCGGAGGGCTGGTGGCCGCAGCTGCATGCGGCCGTCACCGAGGCAACGGGGGCCGGCGGGGCCGGCAAGTCCAGCACTGCCGGTGCCAAGCAGCCGGCCGGCCACGACGGCGCGCTCGCCGCGCTCGCCGACGGCCTGACCAAGATCGGTGTGCGGGTGCTCGCGGCCGACGCGGCCAAGCCGGCCGACCTGGTCAAGGTCACGGTGGCCCCGGCGGACGGCGAGTCGGCGGCGCAGTGGCTGCTCGCGACGATCGCCAAGCTGTGGCTGGCCGGCAGCACGATCGACTGGGCCGCCCTGCACCAGGGCAACGGGCGCCGGGTCGAGCTGCCCACCTACCCGTTCCAGAAGCGCCGCTACTGGCTCAAGGCGCCGGCGGCCGGCGTGGTGCCGACCGCGGTGTCGACGGGCCGCACCTACGACCGGTCCCGCTGGACCTACCTGCCGACGTGGCGGCAGCGGCCGCTGGCGGTCGACAGCCTCGACGAGCAGCTGCGCGAGGCCGGACCGTGGCTGGTCTTCAGCGACGACGAGCGCGGTGAGGCCCTGATCGAACGCCTGGTGCGGGCCGGCGCCGAGGTCGCCGCGGTGCGTGGCGGCAGCGAGTTCGCCCAGGACGACGACGGCAACTTCACCGTCTCCGTCACCTCGCCCGACGACATCGCCGACGTGCTCTACTCGCTGCCGGTCGCGCCCCGCGCGATCGTCCACGGGTTCAGCCTCGCCGGCTCGCAGGCCGACCCGGCGGGCGACCCGATCGCGCACTTCGACACCGAGCAGCGCCGCGGCTTCTACTCGGTGCTCGCGCTGGCCCGCGAGCTGGTCGACAGCACGGGTGCCGCGCCGAGGTGTGAGCTGGTGCTGCTGACCTCCGGGGCGGTGAGCGTCGTCGGTTCCGACCTGACCCACCCCGAGCACTCGACGATCGCCTCGCTGCCGCCGAGCCTCGCCCAGGAGAACCCGCGGGTGCGCTCGCGCAGCATCGACTGCGACCCAGTGCCGGCCGGCGACGCGGCCGCGCTCGAGCAGCTGGCCACCCAGGTCCTGGCCGCCTCGGTGTGCGACTACCAGGGGCCGGCCGCGGTGCGCGGCGGCGAGACCTGGCAGCGCCACTACGAGCAGCTGCCGACCGCGGACGTCACCGGACAGCCACCGTTCAACCAGGGTGACACCGTGCTGATCACCGGTGGCCTCGGCGACGTCGGCCTGACCATCGGGCGCCACCTGGCCAGCCGGTACGGCTGCAAGCTGGTGCTCACCGCACGCTCGGAGCTGCCACCGCGCGAGGAGTGGGCGGTCTACGTCGAGCAGGCCCTGAAGACGGGCGGCGACCGGATCGCCAGGCACATCGCCAACATCCAAGACCTCGAGGCGCGCGGCGCCGAGGTGATCGCCGTCTCGGCGGACGTGGCCGACGAGGCCCAGATGCAGGCGGTCGTGGACGCCGCGATCGAGCGCTTCGGCGGCATCGACGTGGTGCTGCACGGCGCCGGCGTGCAGGACTCGGCGTTCTTCAACTTCGCCCACCTGATGGACAAGAACCAGTGCAACGCGCACTTCGCGTCCAAGGTCAAGGGCTTCCTGGTGCTGCAGAAGGTGCTCGGCGAGCACGCCAAGGACCGGCGGATCACGATGTCGTCGCTGGCCGCCGTGCTCGGCGGGATCACGCTCGCCCCGTACGCATCGGCCAACGCGGCCCTGGATGCCTACATCAGGGTCGCACGCCGCGACGGCGAGGGCCGCTGGATCACGATCGACTGGGACACCTGGAACATCACCGCCGAGCGGGTCGACGGGCACAGCGCCGCGATCACCGACTTCGCGATGGCACCGGCGGAGGGCGTCGACATCTTCGAGCGCGCCCTCGGGGCCGCCCACCAGGTCGGGCACCTGGTCATCTCGACCGGGTCGCTGGACGCCCGCATCGACCAGTGGGTCATCGGCGACATCCACGGCACCGACGACGATGACGACGACCGCGAGAAGCACCCGCGGCCGGAGCTGAACACGCCGTTCGTCGAGCCGAAGGAGGGCACCGAGGCCACGCTGGCGGCGATCTGGTCCAGGGTGCTCGGCATCGAGCCGATCGGCGCCAACGACAACTTCTTCGAGCTCGGTGGCCACTCGCTGATCGCGATCGAGCTGACCAACCGCATCCGCAAGTCGCTGGCCGCCAACGTTCCGGTCACCGGCCTGCTGGAGTGCCCGACGATCCGCGAGCTCGCCCAGCTGATCGACGGCGAGCAGGTGGTCTGAGCCGTGAAGCAGCCCGAGTACATCCGCACCGTCCAGTCGTTCGTCCGCCGCGAGCTGATCGGCAAGGACACCTACCTCGACACGCTGGCCGACGCCCCGCTGCCGCTCTACGAGCGGTTTGCGGGGACCGGCCTGACCAACTGGTGGCTGCCCAAGGAGGTCGGCGGGCTCGGCCTCAACCTCGAGGAGAGCGTCAACATCGTCGCCGAGCTCGCCTACGGTGACGCCGGCGCCGCATTCACGCTGTTCATCCCGGTGCTCACCACGAGCATGGTGCAGTGGTACGGCAGTGACGAGCTCAAGGAGCGGTACCTGGGCCGGATGGCGGCCGAGAACGGGTTCGCCGCCACCCTCGGCAGCGAGCACGAGGCCGGCAGCGAGCTGGGCCGGATCACCACGACCGCCCGCCGCGACGGCGACACGCTGGTGCTCAACGGGCGCAAGGCGTTCTCGACCGACACCGACTTCGCGCAGTTCCTGGTCGTGATCGCCCGGGCAGACAACGACCCGTCCGGCTACCTTGCCGTCGTGGTGCCGCGCGATACCCCCGGCATCGGCATCGACAAGCGCTGGGACGTCAACGGCCTGCGTTCCTCGGCGACCTACCAGGTGACGCTGTCCGACGTGCGGGTGCCGGCGAGCAACGTGCTGCGCGGCAACGGCCTGCGGCTGCTGGAGATCGGCCTGAACGCCAGCCGGATCCTGATCGCCACCACGGCGCTCGGGATCGCCCGCCGCATTCGCGACGTGTGCATGGACTACGGCAAGACCAAGCAGATCAAGGGCTCGCCGCTGGCCAACAACGCCGTGTTCGCCAGCCGGCTCGGCCAGTTCGAGATGCAGATCGAGGTCATGGCCAACCAGTGCGCGGCGGCCGCGCGCGCCTACGACGCGATCGCCGCACGCCCGGACGCGGCCGAGGAGTTCCTGCGCATCGGCACCCTCAAGTCGGCGCTGACCACCAAGATGTTCTGCGGCCAGTTCGGCTGGCAGATCGCCTCGACGGCCTCGGAGATGTTCGGCGGCCTCGGCTACACCAGCGAGGTCATCATCGGCAAGCTGCTGCGCGACGTCCGCTACGTCTCGATCGTCGAGGGCGGCGACGACGTCATGCGCGAACTGGTGTTCACCCGGTACGTGGTGCCCGTCTCGAAACGCTCCTGACGATCCCGGACCTCACGGAGGACGCCGCGATGGATCCCGCAAACGTCCGTATCGGCACGACCACCGGCCCCCGCCGGGGCCGCTACACGGGCCCGAACGTCGAGGTGGACACCGACGTGGACGAGGTCGGTGCGACCGGCCTGATGACCGCGGCGATCCGGGCCGACGAGTCGGGCCGGCCGGACCGGATGTGTGACGACCCGTTCGCCAGGCACTTCGCCGGTGCCGTCGGCCGCGAGCTGCTCGCCGAGCTGGACCTGGACAACGAGCCCGTGGGCGAGCCGGTGGCGGTCGTCACCGGCCAGGCGCCGGTCGGGCACGTCCGGGTGCCCAGCGGCTCCGCGACCCGCGGGTTCGTCGCCCTGCGCACCCGGTTCATGGACCACACGCTGAGCGCGGCGATCGCGCAGGAGCCCGGCGCCCAGGTGGTCATCCTGGCCGCCGGCATGGACTCCCGCGCCTACCGGCTCCCGGTGCTGACCGACGTGCGGGTGTACGAGCTGGACCGGCCGGCGGTACTGGAGTACAAGCAGCGCGTGCTCGACCGCCTCGGCGCCAGGCCGTACGCCGAGCGCCGGCCCGTCCCGGCGGACCTGGCGCAGAGCTGGGCGACGCGGCTGACCGCCGCCGGGTTCCAGCCGGGCCGGCCGTCGGTCTGGCTGGCCGAGGGCCTGCTCTACTACCTGGCGCCCGAGCACGTTACCGCCCTGCTGGCCGGGATCGCGACGATGTCCACGCCCGGCAGCCGGCTCGCCGTCGACATGGTCAACGCCGACATGCTCGCGGTGCCGGAGACCCAGCACATGCTGCGCCGGTACGAGAAGTGGGGCTGCCCCTGGCAGTTCGGCACCAACCAGCCGGCGCGGCTGCTGGCCAGGTACGGGTTCAGCACGACGGTGCACCGGCCGGGGGTTCCGCCGTACGACCACCCCCGCTGGCCGCTGCCGGTGGCCCCGCCGGGCACGCCGAACATTCCCGGGTCGTTCTACCTCGACGCCGTGCGAGACGGGCCGGCGTACTGATGTCGTGGGATGCGACCACCGCACTCGTCGACGAGACGCTGCTGGCCGGGCCCGGCCACGAAGTCCGGCTGTGGTTCGGCGAGCCCGTGGACCTGGCCACCCTGCGCCGGCTGGTCACCGGCCGGCACGCCGAGCTGACCGGGCTCGGCCTGCGGCCGGGGGGCTCGATGGCGCTGTGGCTGCCGCCGTCGCTGGAGTACGTCTCGACCCTGCTCGCCGGGTGGCGCGCCGGCGCCCAGCTCGTGCTGCTGGACTACCGGCTGACCCGGCACGAGGTCGGCGCCGCGCTGGCCCGGCTGCGGCCGCAGGTCCTGGTGTCGGCGGGCGGCGGCGTCGGCAGCGCGCTGCGCGGCCACCATCCGGTGACCGCGAGCCTGGCCGCCCTCGACGGCCGCCCGGCCCGGACCCCGCACGCGCTGGTCCAGCTCAGCTCGGGCTCGACCGGCCCGTCGAAGGTCATCGGGCGGACCGCGGCGAGCCTGGCCGCCGAGGTCGAGCGGTACGGCCGGATCGCCGGCATGCCCGGCCACGGCGAACGGATCGTGGTCCTCAGCTCGCTGACCCACACCTACGGGCTGGTCGGTGGCCTGCTGCACGGCCTTGCCCGCGGCGCCCAGGTCGTGCTCGCCGACCAGCTCACCTCGAACGGGATCATCGCCGCCGTGTCGGCCGCGGCTCCCACGGTGGTTCTCGGCGTGCCGTTCCACCTGGAGCTGATGGCCGCCGTCACCAGGGCGCCCGCGCTGCCGCGGCTGACCGCCGCCATCTGCGGCGGCGAGCCCGTCCGCCCCGAGCTGCCGGCGGCGTTCGCCCGGCGGTACGGGGTGCGGCTCGGCCAGTGCTACGGGATGACCGAGGTCGGCGTGATCGCCATGGACCCGGCCGGCGTTTTCGGCCCCGGCGCCGGGCCACCGGCGCCGGGCGTGTCCGTGCGCGTCGACGCCGGTGAGCTGCTCGTCGGCGTCGAGCAGACCCCCTACCTGGGGGAGGCCGACCCGGCGCGGTGGGCCGGCGGCTGGCTGCGCACCCGCGACGCCGGCACGGTCGACCCGGACACCGGCTCGGTGCGCGTGCTCGGCCGCCTGGATTCGCAGGTCTGTGTCGGCGGGATGAAGGTCGACCTGGGCGAGGTGGAGCACACCCTGGCCGGGCTGCCCGGGGTGAGCGAGGCGATCGTCGTCTTCGACGGCGGGATCGAGGCCTACCTGGCGCTGTCCGCGCCGGCCACCCCCGAGGGGATCGACGAGGAGCTGGCCGGCCGGCTCGCCCCGTACAAGCGCCCGCGGCAGCTGCATGTCGTGCCGCGGCTGCCCCGCACCCCGAGCGGCAAACGAATCCGGGACCTGGCGTCCCTGCGAGCGGCGGCCGGTGGCAACGGCGCGGCAACCGCACCTGGTCCGGGCAGGCCGGACGTGTTCGCACGAAAGGGCATGTGACTATGACCGAACAGCTGCGTCAACTGGTCCTCGACACGCTCGCGCGGATGAACTACGACCCCGCGGAGATCGGCGCGCTCGACGACGACACCGCGCTGGGCCCGGCCGGGCTCGACCTGGAGTCGCTGGCCCTGGTCGAGCTGGGGCTGCGGGTCGAGGAGACCCACGGGGTGCCCTTCGACGACGACCTCTTCGAGCGGATGGCGACCATGACGCTCGGCGAGTTCCTCGCCGACACCGCCAGCCGGGTGCCGGCGTCTCACGATGGGATAGCGGTCCAATGAAGCTCCCGACCAGCGTGGACCGCGACGAGATCATCGGGATGCTCGCGTTCCAGCAGGGCCGCGCCGCCGAGCTCGTGCCGGAGCGGATCGGCTCGCTGGACGTGGCCTGGATACTGCACACGATCCAGGAGCGCTACGACATCACGCTCGAGGTCTGCGACGCCGACCTCGCCCGGATGGGCACCGTGACCGGCGCCGTGGAAGTGCTGACGAAGGCGCTGTCCCGTGTCGCGGCGCGCTGACCCGGCCGGGCCAGCGCAACCCGCGGTCGTCATCACCGGCCTGGCGGTGGCCTGCGCGGCCGGCCGCGGCGCCGCGGCGCTGCTTTCGAACGCGTTCTCCGGCACCCCGGCGTTCACGCCGGTGACCAGGTTCGATCCCGGCCGCTACAGCGTCAAGGTGGCGGCGACCCTGCCGGACGCGGGGCCGCTGGCCGACGAGCTGGCCGGCGCGGTCGACGGCGCCTGGACCGGGGCCGGACTGACCGCCGGGCAACGCGCCGGCTGCCCGCTGCTGCTCGCCGCGCACCGGGACCCGGGTACCGCCCGGCTGCCGGCCGCCGCCAGGCGGGCCGCGAACGCCCGCGGCGGGCTGGCCAGGGCGCTGGCGACCAGGACCGGCCTGACCGGGCCGCTTCGCACCTACATCACCGCCTGCGTCTCGGCGAGCACCGCCGTCGCCGACGGCGCCGCCATGATCGTGGCCGGTCGGGCGCCGCGCGTCGTCGTGGCCGCCGGGTACCTGGTGACCGAGGACGACTTCGCGCTGTTCGACTCCGGCCGCGCGCTCGCCCGCGACGGCCGCGTGCGCCCGTTCAGCTCGGGCCGGCAGGGGCTGCTGCTCGGCGACGGGGTCGCCGCCGTCGTGATCGAGTCCGCCGCGTCGGCGGCCGGCCGGGGCGCCCCGGCGCTGGCCCGCCTCGCCGGCTGGGGCCGGGCCGGGGACGCGCACCACGTCTGCCGGCCGCACCCGGAGGGCACCGGGGCCGCGCGCGCGATCACCTCCGCGCTGCGCCGGGCCGGCATCGAGGCCGGCGACGTCGGCTACGTCAACGCCCACGGCACCGCAACCGCCTGGAACGACCCGGCCGAGGCGGCCGGGCTGCACAGCGCCCTGGGCGCCCACGCCGCCACGGTGCCGGTGAGCTCCACCAAGTCGGTGCTCGGCCACGCCCTGGACGCCTCGGGCCTGGTGGAGCTCGTCGTGACCACCGTCGCGCTGCGCGAGCGCCGGTTGCCGGTCAACGGCGGATTCCTGGCCGCCGACCCGGCGTGCCCGGTCAACGTGATCGTCGACGGGCCGCTGCGGGCCCGGCCCCGGTACGCGCTGAGCCTGAACACCGCGTTCGGCGGGGCCAACACCGCGCTGCTGGTCGAGGCGGCGCCATGACCGCCTCCGGCCCGTTCGTGCTGGCCAGCGCCTGCTGGCCGGAGTCGGAGAGCGACCCGCGGCCGCCGCCGCTGGCCGGCTTCATCGCGTCCTCGTTCAGCCCGCTGGTCGCCGCGGTCGCCGATCGCTGCCTGAGCCGCCACTTCGGTGCCGCCCCGGTCGACCCCGCGACCGGCGAGCGCACCGCGGTGGTGATCGTCAGCGTGGGTGGCGACGTCGCGACCGGCGCCGCGGTGGCCGCGGCCGTCGACGGCGGCGAGCGGATGTCGCCGCTGCTGTTCTTCCAGTCCGTGCCGAACGCGGCCGCCGGCCGGGTCGCGTCGCGCTGGGGGCTGGCCGGTCCGGTGGTCTGCCTGAGCCCGCCGGGCGACGAGACCGCCGGTGCCGAGGCCGCGGGCCTGGAGTACGCGGGCCTGCAGTACGCGGCCGAGCTGATCGGCGACGGCGACGCGGACCGCGTGTTGCTGCTGCTGGTGGAGCAGGAGCCGGCCGGCGGCCTGGACCGGGCTACGGCGCTGCTGGTGGCGCCGCCGATCGACGAGCAACCAGGGGAAAGATCACCATGACTACGAGCAAGATCCGTGCCCGGATGGCCTCCGACCCCGCGGTGGGCGCCGGCAACGTGCTCGGCGCACTGATCAAGCACGGCGCGCCGCTCGACTCGCCGACCCTCACCTTCGACACCCCGGCCGACGGCCATCCCGCCTGGGAAGCGCTACCGCTGGGCGTGCTGCACCGCCTCGTCGAGGCCAGGGCGGCGTGGCTGCACTCGCGCGGCGTCGGGCCGCGCGACGTGGTCGCCATCTACGCCACGACCGGCCCGGACATCGTGCTGACCCACCTTGCCCTGGCCCGGATCGGGGCGATAGCCGCGCTGGTCAACGGCAACCTCGAGGGCGCCTCCGCGGCCGCCTACCTCAGGCGGCTCGGCGCGGTCGGGGTGCTCGCCGACGGGGCGCACCGCAAGCTGCTGCGGGGGCACCACGTGGGCGCGCCGATTCTGGGCGACATCGCGGCACTGGCCAACGGGCGACCGGCCGATGCGCCCGCGCACTACCGGCACCACGGCGACGACCCGGTCGCGATCACCCACTCCTCCGGCACCACCGGCACCCCCAAGCCGATCACGGCCACCCATGACAGCCAGTTCGCGGTCGTGCGGCACCGGTTGCGGCGGCCCCGTGCCCAGGGCTCGCAGCGGTCGCTGAGCGCGCTGCCGGTGCCGCACAACGCGACCCTGAGCATCCTCAACTTCGCCCTGTCCAGCCTGGACGAGCTGCTGATCATGTCGACCCAGGGCGGGCCGGCGACCCTGCGCGCGATCGAGCGCTGGCGCCCGGGCACCGTGCTCGGGTTCTCGGTCACCTGGGCGGAGCTCGTCGGTGCGGACCTGCCCGCGGAGTCGGTGTCGTCGGTGCGGATGTGGTGGAACGTCGGGGACTGCGCGCACGAGGCGCACATCCGCCGCCTGATCGCGCTCGGCAACCATCAGGTGGCCACCGCCGCCGGCCCGATCTGGGAGCTGGGCTCGATCTTCGTGGACAACTTCGGTTCCTCCGAGCTGGGCAACACCGTGCTCAGCGTCGTCCACCGCCACGGCACCGAGCGGTACGGCCGGTGCGTCGGGCGGCCCGAGTCCTACGCCGAGGTCGCCGTGCTCAGCCCGGACGGCGAGGAGCTGCCCCCCGGGCAGCCGGGCCTGCTCGGGGTGCGCACGCCGTCGATGTCGCCCGGTTACTGGAACGACTCGGGTGCGACCTACCGCAGCCGGCTCGCCGGCTGGGTGCTCACCGGCGACCTCGTCTACACCGACGCCGACGGCTGGTTCTACCACCTGGACCGGGCCACCGACGCGGTCCAGGCACCCGACGGCACGCGGCTCTACACGGCGATGACCGAGGAGCGGGTGCTGGCCGGCTGTCCGGACGTGCTGGACTGCACCGTGGTGGCCAGCGTCGAGGGCGGCCGGGCCGTCGCCGACGTGATGCTGCAGCTCAGGCCCGACGCCGACAGTGGCGTCGACCGCGATGCGCAGGTTCGCTCCGCCCTCGACGAGCTGGTCGCGGCCAGCGTGCGCAGCGTCACGGTGGTCACCGGGACCGAGCTCCCGTTCGGCGCGACCGGCAAGGTGTGCAAGCGCGTCCTTCGCCAGCGGACCGGGGCCGCGGCATGACCGGTCCCGGCGACCGGCCGGCGCCGCTGCACCAGTTCTGGTGGCTGCACGACGCCAGGTGGTACCAGGGCGTCGCGAAGCGGTTCGGCCAGGAGGCCGCGAACGAGATCAACGCCGAGGCGATCCGGTTCGTGGCAAGGCGGGTCGCGGTGTGGTGCTCCGGCGGGGTCCGGCCGGACGCCGAGCCACCGGCGAAGCTGTTCGGTCTGCTGCGCCGGATCACCTCGACGATGTTCCCCGACGACATGGTCTCCGCGCGGTACCGCGACTGCGGCGACGGCGCGTGGGAGACCGAGGTGACCAACCACTTCGTGCCGCGGATGCTGCGGGCGGCCCGCAGCCTCGACGGGTACCGGTGCGTGTGCCTGCCGCTGCGGTCCGCCTGGTACGAGGGCCTGCAGCTAGAGGTACGGGACGACCGCCTCGCCTGCCAGATCGAAGGGGCGCCGGCGTGCCGGTTCCGGACCGCCTGCGGCCGTGACACCGATGGCCGCCGCCGCGATGACGAACGGGAGACCGCATGACCGGGGAGGCCGCATGACCGGGAAGACCGTCGGCCTGTGGTTCGACCCGCTGTGCCCGTGGGCGTGGCTCACCTCGCGGTGGCTGCTGGAGGTCGAGCGGGTCCGCGACGTGCGGGTGCGGTTCCAGGTGATGAGCCTTGCCGTGCTCAACGAGGGTCGCGAGGACGTCGACCCCTGGTACCGGTTCCTGGCCAGGCGGGGATGGGGTCCGGTGCGCGTCTGCACCGCCGCCGAGCAGAAGTACGGGCCGCAGGCGCTGCGCCCGCTGTACGGCGCAATGGGTGAGGCCATCCACGAGCGGCGCGCCGGCTGGGGGGCCGACACGCTGCGCGCCGCGCTCGTCCGGGCCGGGCTGGACCCGGTGCTCGCCGGCGCCGCCGGCTCCGAGGAGCACGACGACGCGCTGCGGGCCAGCCACCGGGTGGGGCTCGAACCGGTCGGCGAGGACGCCGGCACCCCGGTGATCCACGTTCCGCTGCCCGGCGGCGGCACCGTCGCGTGCTTCGGCCCGGTCGTCAAGCCGGCGCCGCGGGGCGAGGCGGCCGGCCGGCTCTGGGACGCCGTCGTCACGATGGCCGGCCCCGACGGCTGCTTCGAGTTCAAGCGGGCCAAACCCTGATGCACACCCTGCTGGTCGACAACTACGACTCCTTCACCTACAACCTGTTCCACTACCTGGCGCAGGTCAACGGCGAGGAGCCGGTTGTGATCCGCAACGACGAGCCGGGCTGGCAACCGCGGTGGCGGCACGAGTTCGACAACATCCTCGTCTCCCCCGGCCCCGGCGCCCCCTGGTGCCCGTCCGACCTCGGCGTCTGCGCCGGCCTGATCGACGCCGCCGACCGGCCGTTGCTGGGCGTGTGCCTCGGCCACCAGGCGATCGCCCACCGGCACGGCGGCACCGTGAGCCTGGCCCCGCGGCCGATGCACGGCCGGCTCTGCGCGGTCTCGCACGGCGAGAGCGAGCTGTTCGCCGGCATGCCGTCGCCCCTTCGGGTGGTGCGCTACCACTCGCTCGCCGTCTCCGAGCTGCCCCCGGACCTGGAGCCGACGGCCTGGACCACCGACGGCGTTCTCATGGGCCTGCGCCACCGCCGGCGCCCACAATGGGGCGTGCAGTTCCACCCGGAGTCGATCTGCAGCCAGCACGGCCACCGGCTGCTGGCCAACTTCGCGACCCTGACCAGGCGATGGCAGCGACTCACCGGCACGGCGCCCGCCGCTAGCCGCCGGCGGCGCCGGTCCACGCCGCCCCCGGCGGTCGCGGCCGGGCTGCGCGTGCACGTCAAGAAGCTGCCCACCCGCTGGGTCGACGAGGTCGTCTTCGACCGGCTGTTCCGCGACCAGCCGCACGCCTTCTGGCTGGACAGCAGCCGCGTCGACGGCGACCTGGGCCGGGTCTCGATCATGGGCGACGCGTCCGGGCCGCTCGCCAGGGTCGCCACCGCCGACGTCTGGACCGGCACCGTCACCGTTGCCGCGGGGGGCTCGACGCGGCACGTCCAGGGCTCGTTCTTCGACTGGCTGGCCGCCGACCTGGACCGGACCCGGATCGACGCGCCGCGGCTGCCGTTCGGCTTCGCCCTCGGCTGGGTCGGCTACCTCGGCTACGAGCTCAAGGCCGAGTGCGGCGGCGACCGGGCGCACCGCTCCACCGAGCCCGACGCCGCCCTCATCTTCGCCGACCGCGCCGTCGTGATCGACCATCGCACGTCGGCCACCTACCTGCTGGCCCTGGCCGGTGCCGCCGACCCGCGGCCCGCGTGGTTGGCCGAAACCGCCGGCCGGCTGGCCGCCCTGGCCGGCTCGCAGCCCGACTACCGGCCGCCGGCCCTGGCGCAGCCGGTGTCCCTGCGGCATTCCCGCGCCGGCTACCTCGAGCTGATCGCCTCCTGCCAGCGGGAGATCGCCGCCGGCGAGACCTACGAGGTCAACCTGACCAACATGGTCGAGACCGGGCCGCTCGACTGGTGGCCCAGCTACCAGTTCCTGCGCCGCACGAGCCCCGCGCCGTTCGGCGCCCTGCTGCGCTTCGGCGATCTGGCCGTGCTCAGCACCTCCCCCGAGCGCTTCCTGCTCATCGGCGCCGACCGCACCGTCGAGTCCAAGCCGATCAAGGGCACCCGGCCCCGCGGCGCCAACCCGCACGAGGACGAGCTGCTGTGCAAGGACCTCGTCGCCAGCGAGAAGGACCGCGCCGAGAACCTCATGATCGTCGACCTGGTCCGCAACGACCTCGGCCGCTGCGCCGAGATCGGTTCGGTCCGCGTCGACAAGCTCTTCGACGTCGAGACCTACGCCACCGTCCACCAGCTCGTCAGCACGATCAGCGCCAGGCTGGCACCCTCCTGTTCGGTCGTCGACTGCGTGCGCGCCGCCTTCCCGGGCGGCTCGATGACCGGTGCCCCGAAGGTGCGCACCATGCGCCTGATCGACCAGCTCGAGGCCGGCCCGCGCGGCGTCTACTCGGGCGCCATCGGCTACTTCTCCCTCTCCGGCGCCGCCGAGCTCAGCATCGTCATCCGCACCGCCGTCGTCACCCCCACCCGCACCCGCTACGGCGTCGGCGGCGCCGTCGTGGCCCTCTCCGATCCCGCGGACGAGTACGAGGAGACCGCCGTCAAGACCGCGCCGCTCTTGCGCCTGGTCAACGCCGACTTCCCCGAGCGTGACCCGCCCGGCTGAGCCGGCGGGCCAGCCGAGGCGGCCGTTCGCGTTTGACGCCTGTGTCAGAAGAGTCAACAGACGGCGTTCCACTTGACCAATTGGTCAACTGACACGCGCAAGGCAGGCCCGCTCAGCCTGGATCCACCGTCTGAATTCTGATTGATCGTGTTCGGGGTGTGTTGTTGCGGGTGGAGGTGCCCCGTGACCTGGGACAATCGGAGTTGTTGAGGCTCTGGTTG
>DASSUA010000064.1:0-20743 GCA_035707525.1 Pseudonocardiaceae bacterium | reverse complement strand
GACCGCCGAACCCAGCACCACCGCCAGCACCCGGTCGCCATCGCGCTGCGCATCCGACAGCCGCTTGAGCACCACCACACCGCAGCCCTCACCACGCCCGTAGCCATCAGCAGAAGCATCAAACGTCTTACAGCGACCGTCCGGCGAGATCGCGCGAGCCTTGGAGAGGAAGATGTTCGACTCCGGCACGATCATCAGGTTCACGCCGCCGGCCAGCGCCAGGTCGCACTCTCCCGAACGCAGGCTGCGGGCGGCCAGGTGCACCGCGACCAGCGACGACGAGCACGCCGTGTCCACCGCCATGCTTGGACCGTGCAACCCCAACAGGTACGACAGCCGCCCGGCCACGGCGCTGCCGATGCCCCCGGTCCCGTAGTAGGCACCGATCGCCGAGGGATCGTCGAGCTTGAGCTGAAGCTGCATGTACTCGTTGCTGATCAGGCCGACGAACACTCCGGTACGGCTGCCGGCCAGCCGGGCCGGCACCTGCCCGGCATGTTCCAGCGCCTCCCACGCCACCTCCAGCAGCAACCGCTGCTGCGGGTCCAGGCTCACCGCCTCACGCGGCGAGATCCCGAAGAACGCCGCGTCGAACCGGTCGATCCCGTCAATGAAGCTGCCGCTACGGGTGTACATCTTCCCCGGCGCGTCCGGGTCAGGGTCATAGAACGCATCCACGTCCCACCGCTCGCCCGGCACCTCACCAACCGCATCCCCACCCCGCTCCAGCAACCCCCAGAACGCCCCCGGACCATCAGCCCCACCCGGAAAACGACACCCCAGACCCACCACCGCAACCGGCTCGGCCTGGCCGGGCCGGCCAGACCCGGCCGACTGCCGGTCAAGGCCCAGCAACGCCTGCTTGACCAGAGAAAGCTCCGGCCCGCCGTCCGTGGCGGCGTCCTGCAACCGCCCCAGCAGCAGCGTCCACGCCTCGTCATCGGACAGCGCCGACAGCTGGTCGACCGTCAGCGTCCGGGCACTGGCCGCACGGCCGGACGGCACGGGCTGCCCGGCCGGCTCCAGCCCGAACACCTGGTGCCCGAGGTAGCCGCTCAGGGCCGCCACCGACGGGTACTCGATCACCAGCGTCGGCGGCAGCTTGTGCGCGTCGCCGACTACGCGCTGGAGCTGCCCGCGAAGGTTGAGCGCCATCAACGAGGTCATGCCGAGCTCGAAGAGACCCCGGTCCGGGTCGACGGGCACGTCGTCATCCAGCCCCAGCGCCTGGGCGACCAGCCGCCCGACCGCCTGCATCAGCAGCTCCCGCCGCTGGCTCGGCGCAGCCTGGCTGACCTGCCGCACCAGCGCCGTCGGCTGGGCAGCGCGGTCGGCGTCGGTACGCTGCGGCACAGCTGCGGACCCGACCCAGTAGCGCCGGCGCTGGAACGGGTAGGTCGGCAGCACCACGCGCCGCTGTGGCGCATCCTCCGGCAGCTGCGGGTCGGCACCCGCGACGAACAGCCGGGCCCGCGCCGCGCCGTCGACCGCGGTCTCCTCGCGTGGAGCCTGGCCGTCGCCTGGGTCGCCGGCCACACCTTGGTACACGTCGGGCACGTCGCCACCGTCGAGCCAGGCCGCCAGCCGGTCCGCCGCCGTCGCCGCGTCCGGCGCGACAACCGCGAGGCGCTGCTTGAAGTGGGTACGCCCGGAGCTGGCGGTGGCGCAGGCCGCCGCGAAGCCGGGCGCATCCGGCGAGCGCAGCAGCGCCACGTAACGCGTCGCCAGCGCACGGAGTGCGGCCATGCTCCGGGCCGACAGCGGCAGCACCTGCGTCGACGACCGGGACGGGTCACCGGACCGGTCGACGCTGCCGGCCGGCGCCTCGGAGACCACCATGTGCACGTTCACGCCGCCCAGGCCGAACGAGTTGATGCCGCACACGCGCTCCCGCTCCCCGCGCCGCCAGGCAAGCGGCGCCGGCGGCAGCACGAACGGTGCGCCGTCCAGCCCGGTCGCCGGGTTCAGCGTCCGTAGGTGCAGGTGCGGCGGGACCGCCTCGTGCTGGAGTGCCAGCACGACCTTGACCAGGCTGGCGACACCCGCCGCCAGCTCGAGGTGGCCGATGTTCGCCTTGACCGAGCCGAGCGCACACGGCTGCCCGGCCGGGCGCTGCGCGCCGAAGACGCTCACCAGCGCCTGCCCCTCGACCGCATCGGCCAGGGGCGTGCCCACGCCGTGTGCCTCGACCATGTCGACCTGGTCCGGCGTGACTCCGGCGTCGCGCAGCGCCTGCCGGATGACGGCCTCCTGCGCCTGCGCGTTGGGTGCGGTGAGCGCCTCGCCGCGGCCGTTCTGGTTCAGCGCCGAGCCGCGCACCACGGCCAGGACCGGGTCGCCGTCGCGCTGCGCGTCCGCCAGCCGCTTGAGCACGACCATCCCGCAGCCCTCGCCGCGCACGTAGCCGTCGGCGCTGGCGTCAAAGCTCTTGCAGCGGCCGTCCGCCGCCATCATCCAGCTCTGCGACAGGCCGATGTTGGCCTTGGGCGACAGGATCACGTTGACCCCGCCCGCCAGCGCGACCTGTGACTCGCCGCAGCGCAGGCTCTGGCAGGCCAGGTGGACCGCCACTAGCGACGACGAGCAGCCGGTGTCCAGCGCCAGGCTCGGGCCGCGCAGGTCCAGCAGGTACGACAGCCGGTTGACCGCGATGCTGAGCGCGTTGCCGGTCACGTAGTAGGCGTTGACGTTCTCAAGGTCGTCGAAGCCCACCGACGCGTAGTCGTCGGTGCCGATGCCGACGAAGACCCCGGTGGCGCTGCCGGCCAGCCGGGCCGGGACGACTCCAGCCCGTTCCAGCGCCTCCCAGGTCACCTCGAGCAGCAGGCGGTGCTGGGGGTCCATGCTGGCGGCCTCGCCCGCCGAGAGCCCGAAGAACTGCGGCTCGAACTGGTCGACCCCGTCGACGAAGCCGCCCCAGCGGCTGTTCATCGTGCCGGCGGTGGCGAGGTCGGGATCGTAGAGCGCAGCCACGTCCCAGCGGTCGCGGGGGATCTCGGTGACCGCGTCACCGCCGCCGGCGAGCAGCCGCCAGAACGCGCCGGCGTCGCGCCCGCCGGGAAAGCGGCAGCTCAGACCGATAATGGCGATCGGCTCGGCGGCTGGCTGGGGCGTGTCCGGCGCTCGGCTGCGCTCCGGGTCCATGAGTCCTCAACCCCCTTCCCGCTCAGGAATGCACCGCTGCCTGGTTCTGCTTGACACGCAGAAACAGGTCCACCAGCTCGTTGATGTTGGACAGGTTCGCCAGCTCCGTACGCGGCACCCTGATCTTCAGCTCACGCATTGCGGCCGACACGATCTCGACCGTATCCAGGCTGCTCAACCCGAACTCTTTCATCGACTTCGAGGGGTCGATCGTCACGCCGTCAAGGCCGTCGGCGTTGAGCTTGATGTGCTTGGTGACAACACTCATTACGTGGTCGCGGTCCATGATACCAATCTCCTTTGCTGAGTGCTACTGGCCCACATACGTATCGGCGATGATCTCCGCTACCTCTGGTTGGCTGAAACACACCCGGTGCATCAGGTGCTCGCGCGACATCGCCTCCTGGAGCAGCTGTCGCCGTGGCAGCGAGAGGATTTCCTTGCACAGCTGGAGCACGTGGCGCGGCTTCTCCGCTATGCGCTGCGCGAGCCTGAGCGCCGTGTCGAAGACCTCATCCGCAGGCACCACGTAGCTGAACAGGTGCATGCCGTCGATCTCGTGCCCTCTATAGTACTTGGCGGTCAGCGTCATCTCGGCGGCGATGCCGCTGCCGACCGCCGCCGGAAGCAGTGCCGTAGTGCCCATTGCTGGGGTGAAACCCATGCGCGCGAAGTTCATACCGTAACGTTTCTCACTCGCCGCCACGACCAGGTCGCAACAGAGCGCGAGCACCAGTCCCCCGCCGACGGCGTGGCCTTCCAAAGCGCCGACAATCGGCACTGGAAACTCCAGCATCGGCCGCGACAACAGTAGGTCCTTGACGTGTAGCCGGCCGGACAGGACCCGCTGTAGCGCATCCATTGTGGCGCCGGCGCAGAACACGTCCGGCCGGCCGCGCAGGATCACAACCTTGAGCTCCGGCTGCTGGGCCAGTCGCGCCAGCGCGGCCAGCAGCTCGTCGCAGAGCCGGTCGCTCAGCCGGTTCTCATGCTCGGCGTCGTCGAGCGCCAGCTCGACAACTCCCGGCTCCAGGTCCGTCAGCCTAATGACCCGCAACATCCAGCCGCCCTTTGTATCGTGCGAACCACGGCGGTGCGAAGCCGTCGCCGAAGAGCCTCACGCCCTCGGCCACCTCGTCGCGCGCGAGCCAGCCGGTGAGATGGTCGAGGCCGGTCTCGACCTGCTGCTCGAGGCCTGCGGCGGTCAGCCGGTCGTAGTGGCGCTTGGCCTCGGCCAGCGCGTGTGGTGCGCAGCGGAGGACCCGCTGGAGCTGTGCCCGCAGCGCCTGCTCCCCCCGGTCCTCGACCAGCTCGTCGACGAGCCCGTAGATGTGCGCCTCGGCCGCCGGGATGCCCCGGGTGCCCAGCGTCAGCGAGCGCAGCCGACCCGGGCCGACCCGCAGCAGCAGGAACGGCACGATCGTCGCGGGGACCAGCCCGACGATCGGCTCGGAGAGCATGAAGCGCGCGTTGGCCGTCGCCAGCACGAGGTCGCAGGCCGCCACCAGGCCGACGCCGCCGCCCGTCGCCTCGCCGTCGACCAGCGCGACCACCGGCACCCGCGCGCCGCGGACCCGGGCCAGGCAGGCAGGCAGCCGTCGCAGCTGGGCGCGCTCGGGCAGGCTGCCGTGGACGAAGAACGCTTCCAGGTCCAGGCCGCGGCAGAAGGTCGGTCCTTCGGCGCTGACCACCATGGCCCGGCAGCCCGGGTCAGCCTCGACGGCGTCGAGCGCCTGCTCCAACCCGTCGACCATGTCGAAGTTGATCGCGTTGCCGTTGGCGGCGGCGACCAGCGTCACGAAGCACACGCCGTCGACGACCTCGAAGTGGACTGCGCGGTCCATGGCCGCTAGCTCCACCGGTAGTTGCGGTGGTAGTCGCGGACGTCCTCCAGCACCAGCAGCCGCCGCCCTTCGTAGCGTTGTTCGTACAGGTCACCGACGTCCTGGGTCAGCGGATCATAGCTACGTACATCGATGTTTGTCTCGCATGCCTTCTCGATCTGCTCGTACTGCTCGACGGTGAGCGCCACCCGCGAGTCGAGGTGCGCGTCGATGTCGAGGCCGCGCACGTACGCCTGCGCGGCGGGCCCGACCAGGCCGCTGTAGAGCTCGGCCTGGCACCCGGAGCCGTACGCGAAGATCGACAGCCGGTCGCCGCCGGCCAGGTCGGCCGCCGCGTGCAGCATGCCCAGCAGGCAGATGAAGGTCGAGCCGCCGTACGCGCTGCCGATGCGCCGGATGAAGTAGGTGCTGTCGGCGACCCGGGCCCGGTAGCTCGCCTCGACCGCGGCCTTGTCCTCGATGCCGATCTTGTTCAGCAGCGTGCGGTGGGCGACCATCGTCATGCCCGGGAAGGGCGCGTGGTAGATGTTCTTCTTGAAGTAGCTCTCGAAGTCCAGCCCGCCGACCGCCCGCTCGTACTGCTCGTAGGTCTCCTCAAGCGCGTCCAGGTACGAGTAGAAGCTGGTCTGGCCGGTGATGATCTCGGTACGCGAGTTGGGGCGCAGCGCGTCGGATATCTCGTTGGTCCAGTAGCCGGCCTTGGCCAGCTCCAGCTCCAGCACCCGCGGCTCGCCGCCGACCAGCATCGCGACGGCGCTGCCGCCGGCCATCAGCTCACCCAGGTCGTCCTCCTCGGTCTGCACGTGGTTGCGGGTGCGGCTCAGGTCGGTGTTGATGACCAGGGCCTTCCTGCCGGGCCGCACGTCCGAGGCGACCCAGGAGGCGGCGACGCGCAGCGCCGCGGTCCCGCCGTAGCACATGTGCTTGACCTCGAAGTTGCGGCTGTACGCGGGCAGCCGGCAGAAGCGCTGCACCCAGGTCGAGATCGGCTTGCCGTAGTCCACCGCCGACTCGGTGGCGACCACGACCAGCTCCACCTGCTCCCGGTCCTCGCCGGCGAGCAGCCGCTCAGCGGCGTTGACGGCCAGCGTGACCGGGTCCTCGTACGGCGGCAGGATCGCCCGGCCCTCGTACGGGACCATCTGGCGGCGGGTCAGGTCGTGCAGCGTCCCGCCGCGCGCGGTGGCCAGGTCGGCGATGTTGAGATACGCGCGACCGCCGTAAAGGTCTATCTTCTCGATGCCTACCCGCATCAGCACTCCTCTCGGTTTTCCGCTAGCCGAGATAGGTCTCTTCCAGCACTTTTTCGATATCGGGACGGTTGAAACAGATCTGGTTCATGACCGGCTCCCGGACGAGGGCGTCCTGCAACGCGTGGCGCTTGGGCAGCGCCAGCGCGTCCTTCAGCAGCTCCAGCACGTAGCGCGGCTTCTCCGCGATCCGCTGCGCCAGGTCCAGCGCCTTCTCGCCGACCTCGTCACTGGGCACGACCGTGTTGAACAGCCGGCGCCGAGCCAGCTCGCTTCCCTTGTAGTACTTGCCGGTGAAAATCATCTCGCTGGCGAGATGGTGGCCGGCCGCCGCCGGCAGCAGCACGGTCAGGCCCATCGCCGGGATAAAGCCCATGCTGGCCGAGTTGACGCCGTAGCGGCGGTTCTCCGCCGCTACGAGAATGTCGCAGCAGAGCGCGAGCGCCAGGCCGCCGCCGACCGCGTGGCCCTCCAGCGCGGCGATAACCGGCACGGGAAAGCTCAGCAGCCGGTCGGACAGGGCCAGCAGGCGCCGCTCGTCGTAGTCGCCGCTCGCCATCTCCTTGAGCATCCGCAGCGTGCCACCGGCGCACCAGGTCTCTTTCGTACCGGTGACCAGCAGCACCTTGGTCGACGGGTCGGGCGCGAGCTTCTCCAGCGCGTCCATCATCTGGTCGACCAGCTCATAGCTCAGCCGGTTCTCCCGGTCCGGGTCGCAGATGGCCAGCTGCACGATCCCCGGCTCGACCGTCGTCGTGTCCAGCACGTTCGACATATGGTGTCCCATTGCCTCAGCCGCCCACCGGCAGGCGGTACTGCCGGACCTGCTCGGGGTCGAGCCAGCAGCGACGGCGCTCGAAAGGATAGGTGGGCAGGTCGACCGGCCGGCGCACCGTTCCTTCGAATGCGTCCCAGTCGACCTCGACCCCGTGGACATACAGTTTCGCGACGCATTCCAGCAGGGTCTGCCAGTTTCCGTGCTCCGGGTCGAGCGACGCGAGCCACAGGCCGGTGCCCTTGGGCAGGCAGCGCTTGCCCATCTCGACCAGCGTGTCCTTCGGTCCTATCTCGACGAATGTGTCGTACCCTTCGGCGGAAAGCGCCCGCATCGCGTCCAGGAAACGGGCCGGGTCGCGTAGCTGCCGGCGCCAGTAGGTCGCGTCGTGGCACACTCCCGACCGCAGCATGGTCGCGCTGTGCGTGGACATGAACGGGATCCGCGGTGGGGCGAAGTCATGCTTCGCGACCGCCCGCTCGAACTCGTCGAGGATCGGTTCGAGCAGCGGTGAGTGCGACGCGTAGGAGATCTTGAGCGGGCGGGTCAGCACGAAGTCGGCCTCCAGCCGTTCCAGCACCGCCGCCACGGCTGCCTTCTCGCCCGATATCACGGTGTGCTCGGGGCCGTTGACCGCCGCTACCGCGACCCGGTCGGCGTAGCCGTCGATGGCCTTGGCCACCTGGCCGGCCGATGCGGAGCAGGCGGCCATCATGCCGGTCGGCGGCAGTGTCTGGGCCAGCCGGCCGCGCTCGACGATGAGCTGCACGCCGGTCTCCAGGCCGAACACGCCGGCGACGCAGGCGGCGGCGTACTCGCCGAGGCTGTGGCCCATCACCGCGTCGGGCGCAAGGCCCCAGGAGCGCCACAGCTCGGCGAGCGCGTACTGGAGCGTGAAGAGCGCCGGCTGGGCGTACTCGGTCTCGTCGATCGGAAGCTCGGCACCGCCGCCCGGGTGGAGCAGCTCCAGCAGCTTCCACCGGTGGTGGGTGTCGAACAGCTCGGCGCAGCGGTCAACCGCGCGGCGGAACACCGGCTGGGTCTGGTAAAGCTCGTGGCCCATGCCGATGTGCTGGCCGCCCTGGCCGGAGAAGAGGAACGCGACCCGGCGCCGCTCGCCCACCGGCACGGTGCCCCGCGCGAGCGGCTCAGGTGCCTCGCCCGCCGCGATGGCCGCCAGCGCCGCCCGGGCCTCGTCGACCGCGCGTACGGGCAGCGCCGCCCGCCGCGCGAAGTGGGTCCGGCGCGCGTTGGTGGTGTGGCACAGGTCGGCCAGCGCCGGCGGGGGGCTGGCCGCGAGCCGGTCGGCGTAGCTGCCCGCCAGCTTCCGCAGCGCGCCTTCGGTGCGGGCCGACAGCGTCAGCAGGCGCAGCGGCCGGTCACCGGCGGCGGCTCGCTCCTCGCCCCGCGGCACGCCACCACGGGCGTCGCTGCGGGCACCACCGCGGGCGTCGCCGCGGGCGTCGCCGGGGAAGTCGCTGAGGACGACGTGCGCGTTGGTGCCGCCGAAGCCGAACGAGCTGACGCCGGCCACCCGCTGCCCGGCCGGCGCGGGCCACGGCGTGCGTCGCGTCACCACGCGCAGCGGCAGCCGGCCCCAGTCGACGTGCGGGTTCAGCTCGCGCAGGTGCAGGTGCGGCGGGATCTCGCCGTGGTGCAGCCCGAGCACCACCTTGACCAGGCCGGTGACGCCGGCGGCGGCCTCCAGGTGGCCGGCGTTGGTCTTGACCGACCCCAGCAGCAGCGGCTGGTCCGCGCCGCGGTCCCGGCAGAGCGCCGCGCCGAGCGCGTGCACCTCGATCGGGTCGCCGAGCGAGGTGCCGGTGCCGTGCGCCTCGACGTAGCCGACCTGCTGCGGCTTGACCCGGGCGTCGGCCAGCGCCGCCTTGATCACCGACTCCTGCGCCACGCCGTTGGGCGCGGTCAGCCCGTTGCTGTGGCCGTCCTGGTTGACCGCGCTGCCGCGGACCACCGCGAGGATGCGGTCGTTATCCCGCAGCGCGTCGGACAGGCGCTTGAGCACGACGACCCCGGCGCCTTCGCCGCGCACGTACCCGTTGGCGCTGGCGTCAAAGGTCCTGCTGCGGCCGTCCGGTGACAGCATGCCGATCTGCGAGAACGCCGCCATGGTCTCCGGCCAGAGCATCACGTTGACGCCGCCGGCGAGCGCCAGCGCCGCCCTGCCGCTGCGCAGGCTCTGGCACGCCAGGTGCACCGTGACCAGCGACGAGGAGCAGGCGGTGTCGACCGCCATGCTCGCGCCGTGCAGGTCGAAGAAGTACGACAGGCGGTTCGCCGCGATGCTGAACGCCGTACCGGACAGTCCCCGGATCGGCGCGCCGCCCAGCAGCAGCGAGTAGTCCCAGGTGCTGATCCCGACGTAGACGTCGGTCTGGGTCCCGGCCAGCCGGCCCGGCACCTGCCCGGCGTGCTCCAGCGCCTCCCAGGTGACCTCGAGCAGCAGGCGCTGCTGCGGGTCCATGCTCGATGCCTCACCCAGGGACAGGCCGAAGAACGCCGGGTCGAACTGGTCGACCTGGTCCAGGAAGCCGCCGTAGCGGGTGCTCATCGTGCCCGGCGTCGACTGCTCCGGGTCGCAGTAGGCGTCCACGTCCCAGCGGTCGGCGGGCACCTCGGAGACCAGGTCCACGCCGTCGCGCAGCCGCTGCCAGAGCTCGTCCGGGCTGTTCGCCCCGCCGGGCAGCCGGCAGCCGATGCCGATGACGGCGATCGGCTCGGTGCGGGCCCGCTCGGCCTCGGCCAGGCGCTCCTGCAACGTCTCGATCGCGAGAAGGGCCCGCTTGAGTGGTGACAGCGCGGCCGCGGGTGCTCCGGCGTCAGTCATCGGTACCCTCCAGGTCCAAAGTAGACAGCTTCGCCGCCAGCAGTGCCTCGACGTCGGTGTCGTCCATGGCCGCGACCCGTGCGGCCAGGTCGCCGTGGCCGTCAGGCTCGGGGCTGGCAGGAGGAGCGGCCTCCCGCGCCGGAGCCTCGGCCTCGTCGTGCGGGAACAGCTCGCGTAGGAGGTAGCCGGCCAGCTTCGTGACCGTGGGGTAGTCGAAGGCGAGCGTGCTCGGCAGGGTGCGGCCGGCGAACAGCCCCAGCGCGTTTCTCAGCTCGACCGCCATCAGCGAGTCCAGCCCGAGCTCGCGCAGCGGCTGCTGCGGGCCCAGCGCCTGCGGGTCCGCCAGCCCCAGGATCTTGACCGCCTGCGCCCGTACGTACTCCCGCAGCAGCTGCCTGCGCTCGCCGGGGTGTGCCGCCTCGATCCGCTCGCGTGCGCCATCCTGCTGCGGAGCGGTGGTCGCTGCTGGCGCGCGCACCGGCGCGGCCAGGTCGAGCCGGGCGAACAGCGGCGGGACGTCACCGCCGAACTGGCGCAGGTACGCCGGCCAGTCGACCGGCAGCACGCCCACCTGCACCGCGCCGGCCTCGACCAGCCGGCCCAGCGCCTGCGTGCCCTGCTCCGCCGCCAGCGGCCGGAAGCCTTGCGCCATCAGCCGTTGCCGCTGCTGGCTGTCCATCCTGGCCGCCATGCCGGCACCGGCCCACGGTCCCCAGTTGATGCTCGTCGCGACGAGCCCCAGCGACCGCCGGTGGTGGGCGAGGGCGTCCAGGAACGCGTTGGCCGCGACGTAGCTGCCCTGGCCCGCCGAGCCCAGCAGCGACGCCGCCGACGAGCAGAGGACGAAGAAGTCGAGCGGCAGGTCACGTGTCAGCTGGTGCAGGTTCCAGCCGCCGGCGACCTTGGGGGCCAGCACGCCGGCGAAGCGCTGCCAGGTCTGCTGGGCGAGCACGCCGTCGTCGAGCACGCCCGCGGCGTGGACGACGCCCCGCAGCGGCGGCATCGTCGCCGCGGTCTCGGTGATGACGTCCGCGAGCGCCTGCGCGTCGCCGACGTCGACCTGCCGCGTGACGACCTGCACGCCGGCCGGCAGCTCGCGCAGCGATGCGGAAGCCTCCGCCGACGGTGCGCTGCGGCCCAGCAGCACCAGGTGCCGCGCTCCCTCGCCCACCAGCCACCGGGCGATGCCCAGTCCCATGCCGCCCAGACCGCCGGTGACCAGGTACGTCGCATCGGCGCGTACGGCCGGGCGCGGCTCGGCCACCACGACGACCTTGCCGGTGTGCCGGGCCTGCGCCATGTGGCGGAACGCGTCCACGGCCTGTGCCAGTGGCACCTCGCGCAGCGGCAGCGGTGCCAGGCGGCCCTCGGCGAACGCGTCGACCAGGTCGTGGAGCATCGCCTGGACCAGCTTCGGGTCCTCGCCGGCGACCGTGCCCAGGTCGAACGGGTGGTACTCGACGTCGGGCCGTACCCCGGCGACCTGGTCCGCGTCCCAGATGCCGCGCTTGCCGATCTCGACGAAGCGCCCGCCCTCGCGCAGCACGCCGATGCTGCGCGGGATGAGCTCGTCCGCCAGCGAGTTGAGCACGACGTCGACGCCCGCGCCGCCGGTGCGGTCCAGGACGGCGTCGGCGAAGTCGAGCGTGCGCGAGCTGAACAGGTGCCGCACGCCCCGGTCCTCCAGCAGCGGCCACTTGCCGGGGCTCGCCGTGGCGAACACCTCCGCCCCGGCCTGCTGCGCCAGCTGCACCGCCGCCATCCCCACGCCGCCGGCCGCCGCGTGGACCAGCACGCGGTCACCGGGCTTGACCTGTGCCAGGTGGTGCAGGCCATAGGCTGCGGTGAGGAACGCGACCGGGACCGTCGCCGCCTCGCTGAAGGTCATCGAGCCAGGTATGCGGGCCACCCGCCAGGCCGCGACGGTCGTGAACGTGGCGAAGCTCGCCGGCGCCAGCGCCAGCACCCGGTCGCCGGGGGCGAGCTCGCGGACCTGCGAACCGACCGCCACGACCTCGCCGGCACACTCCAGGCCGAGCGGGCCCGCGTCGCCGGGGTACATCCCGAGCGCGTTCAGCACGTCGCGGAAGTTCAGCCCGGTCGCGTGGACGCGGATCTCCACCTCGTCCGGCTCCGGCGCCCGCCGCGGGACCGGCCGGAGCGCCAGGTGCTCCAGCACGCCCGGCTCCCGTACCTGAAGCTGCACCGGCTGTGCCGCGGTGGGTTCCCCGGCCACGCCCACCGTCACGGCCGGCACCAGCCGGGCAACGTACGGCTTGCCGTCCCTCACCGCGACCTGGTCCTCATCGCCCGGCGCCAGCAGCAGCTCGTGCAGCGCCTGGGCCGCAGGCTGCGGGTCGCTGGCCGGGTCGCTGGCCGGGTCGCTGGCCGGGTCGAGGTCGACGCAGGTGCAGCGCAGCTCGGGCTGCTCGCGGTTGACCGCCTTCGCCAGGCCCCAGACCGGGCTCTGCGCCACCGCGACCGGTGCCCCCGCGACCGGTGCCCCCGCGACCGGCGTCCCCGTGGCGACGGCCTGCGCCCCGCGCGTGACCAGCCAGATACGCGGCATCGGGGCGTCGCTCGGGGCGAGCGCCTGCACGAGCTGGAGCACGCCGCGCACGCTGCGCTCGTGGGCCGACATGATCCCGTCAAGCGTCGGCTCGTCCGCCGCCGCGTCCAGGCTCGCCAGGTGGACGACGCCGCGCCAGGACCGGTCCGGCCGCAGCCGCTCGCGCAGCTGCACGGCCACGTCGGTGCCGGGACCGGCGGCCAGCAGCTCAACCTGCCCGCCGTGCCCTTGGAGCAGGTCGGCCAGCGCCGCACCGAGGCCCCCGCGGTCGCCTATCACCAGCCAGGTGCCGCTACTGTCCGGCGCGGCAGGCCGGTCGAGTGTCGCCGGCTCCCAGGTCACCTCGTAGAACAGGCCCGGCTCGGCCGGCGCGGCCGCTCGCAGCACGCTCTGCCGGTCGGTGCGCCGCAGCAGCAGCCCGTCGACCCGCGCCAGGAGGGTGCCGTCAGCGGCGCACAGCTCAACGTCGGCAACGGCTGTCTCCGCGCCGCTCTGGCGCAGCCGGGCATGGCTGAGCACCTGGCCCGCGGGCGGTGCCAGGGGCTCGAAGCGGTCCAGGCCCACCGGCAGGTACGCATCGGACGGGTCGTCGGGCAGCGCGGCCAGCACCACCTGGAGGCAGGCGTCGAGCAGGGCGGGATGCCAGCGGTAGCCCGCGTCCTCCGCGCCGGCGTCGCCGGGCAGCTCGACCTCGCCCAACGCCTCATCCGTGCCGCGCCACAGCTGGGCGACGCCGGTGAAGGCGGGGCCGTAGCCGATGCCGGCCGCGCGCAGCCGCCGGTAGAACGCCGGGACCGCGACCGGCTCCAGCCCGGACCGCAGGGCCGCGAGGTCGCGCCGGTCGGCCGCGGGTTGCGCATACTCCTGCACGCTGCCCGTCGCGTGCAGCGTCCACGGGGTCTCGTCCGGTGCCGTCGCCGGCTGGCTGAAGACCTGGAACGCGCTCTGGCCGCCGCCCTGGGGCGCCAGCACGACCTGGACCGACCGTGGCGCGTCGTCAGGTAGCACCAGAGCCGTATGCAGCACAAGGTCCGTGACCCGCACGGGCGTCCCACCGGGGCTGGCCGCCAGGGCCAGCTCGAGGTAGGCGGCCATCGGCAGCAGTGCCGCGCCGTAGATCCGGTGCTCGCCCAGGTACGGCGGGATGGCGCCGCTCAGCTCGTTCTCGAAGGTGGGCAGCGCCGACCGGACGCGAGCGCCCAGCAGCGGGTGCCGCACCGAGGCGGCCGGTCGCCCCATCGGCTGGGCGGCGGAGCGCCTCGACGGCTGTTGCAGCCAGTAGCGTTCGCGCTGCCAGGGGTAGCTCGGCAGCGGGACGCAGCGCCCGGCGACCGGGTAGAGGCGTCGCCAGTCGACCGGGTAGCTCGCGCTGTAGAGCCCGCCGAGCGCGGCCAGCAGTGTGGCTCGCGGCTGCGCGCCGGCCCGCATCGACGCCAGCACGACCGGGGCCTGGCCGGAGCGCTCGAGCTGCTCGACGGTCGGGCGGGCCAGCACCGGCTGCGGGCTGACCTCGATCATGATGCGGGTGCCGCTCTCGGCCGGCAGCTGCGCCAGCGCCGCCGCGAACTGGACCGGCTCACGGATGCTGCGACCCCAGTACCCGGCTCCGAAGTCCTGGCCCGTCGCTGGCCGTCCGGTCACTGTGGACACGATCGGCACGGTCGCGGGCCGGGGTACGACTGTCCGCAGCGCCTGCGCCAACGGCGCCCGGAACGGCTCCATCTGCGGGCTGTGGAAGGCGTACTCCACCCGCAGCGTACGGCTGAACACGCCGCGGCCGGCCAGCGCCGCCAGCACCTCGGCCAGCGCGTCGGCGTCGCCGGACAGCACCGTCGAGGTTGGACTGTTCACCGCGGCGACCGTCAGCCGGCCGGCGTAGGCCGCGACCGCCTCGGCGGCCTCGGCGGCCGGCAGCGCGACCGTGGCCATCCTGCCCCGGCCGTGCGCCTGCTGCATCACCCGTCCCCGGTGGAACGCGACGAGCACCGCGTCCTCCAGCGACAGCACGCCCGCGACGTGCGCCGCCGCGACCTCGCCGACGCTGTGGCCGACCACCGCCGCAGGCGCCACCCCCCACGAGCGCCACAGCGCCGCGAGGGCTACCTGCGTCGCGAAGAGCGCAGGCTGGGCGATCTCGGTGCGGTCCAGCCGGGAGCGCGCCTCGCCGGCGCTGACCTCGTCCAGCAGCGACCAGTCGGCGTGGGCGCGCAGCAGCTCGTCGCAGCGGCGCAGCGTCTCCGCGAAGACCGGCTCCTGGGCCAGCAGGTCCCGGCCCATCCCGGGCCACTGCGCGCCCTGGCCGGAGAAGATGAAGACCGGGCCGGCCGGCGCCTCCGGCACGGCGGCGTCCGGCGCGAGCTGCGGGGGTCCGTCCACGAGCAGCGCCGCCAGGCGGTCCGCCAGCTCGGCGTGGCCGCGACCGGTCACGGCCAGCCGGAATGGATGGTGGCTGCGCCGTACGCCTGCGGTGTAGCAGAGGTCGTAGACGGTGGCATCGGGCGCGCGGGCCAGAAGAGAGCGGTATTCCTCGGCGAGCGCGCGGAGCGCCTGCGGGCTGCGCGCCGAGACCGGCAGGAACTCGACGCGAACGGGATGGGTACCCGACGGCGCGGTCTCGGGCGCCTCCTCCACCACCAGGCAGCCGTTCGTCCCTGACCAGCCGAACGAGCTGATCGTCGCGTAGCGCGGGGTCTCGCCACGGGGCCAGGGCTGCCGCTGCGTCGGGATCACGAAGCGCGACCCGTCCAGCGACGCGTTCGGGTTCAACGCCTGGAAGTGCAGGTGCGCCGGGGTCGCCTCGTGCTGGAGCGACAGCACGACCTTGACCAGGCTCGCGATGCCGGCGGCGGCTTCCAGGTGGCCGATGTTGGTCTTGACCGAGCTGAGCGCGATCGGCCGGCTATCGCCGGTCGCCGCGCCGAAGACCTCGACCAGCGCCTCGATCTCGATGGGGTCGCCGAGTGCCGTACCCGTGCCGTGCGCCTCGACCGCGCTGACCGCCGCCGGGTCGACCCCCGCATTGGCCAGCGCCTGCCGGAGGACCATCTTCTGGGACAGGCCGCTGGGCGCGGTCAGCCCGTTGGTCCGCCCATCCTGGTTCACCGCCGATCCGCGGACCAGCGCCAGGATCGGGTCGCCGTCCTGCTGCGCGTCTGACAGCCGCTTGAGCACCACCGCGCCGCAGCCCTCACCGCGTACGAAGCCGTCGGCAGCGGCGTCGAAGGTCTTGCAGCGGCCGTCGGCCGCCATCATGTTCATCTTGGTGGTGGCCATGGTGAAATGCGGCGCCAGCGCCAGGTTCACGCCGCCGGCCAGGGCCAGGCGGCACTCGCCGGCGCGCAGGCTCTGGCAGGCCAGATGGACCGCGGCGAGCGACGACGAGCAGGCCGTGTCGAGCGCCACGCTGGGCCCGCGCAGGTCGAGCAGGTACGAGATCCGTCCCGCGACGACGCTGTGCGACGTGCCCGTGCCGGTGTAGGTGTCGATCCGGCCGGGGTCGGCGAACTGTAGCCAGGTGTAGTCGTTGCTGTGGCTGTGCACGCCGACGAACACGCCGGTCGGGCTGCCCGCCAGCCGGTCGGTGGTCTGGCCCGCGCTCTCCAGCGCCTCCCAGGCGACCTCCAGCATGAGCCGCTGCTGCGGGTCCATCTGGTTGGCCTCCCGCGGCGAGATCCCGAAGAAGGCGGCGTCGAAGCGGTCCACCTGGTCCAGGAACCCGCCCCAGCGGCTGCTCACCTTGCCGGGCGCGGAGGTGTCGCGGTCGTAGAGCGCCGCACTGTCCCAACGGTCGGCGGGCACCTCACGCACCGCGTCCACGCCGTCGCGGAGCAGCTCCCAGAAGGCCTGCGGGCGCTCGGCCCCGCCCGGGAAGCGGCAGCCCATCCCCACGATCGCGACCGGCTCGGTCCTGGCCCGCTCGCTGGCCTCAAGCTTGGCTTCGCTGGCCTCGAGCTTTGCGCGCATCTGGCGCACCGCGACCAGTGCGCGCTGGAGCGCCGCTGCCGGGCTACGTTCCGCTGAAGACATGTCGTCTAGTCCACCTTGAGCGAGTCGATGTCGTTGAGCTCCTGCAACAGCAGTGCCTCGATGTCCTCGGCCGAGAGCTGCCCCAGCTCGTCGGCCGGCTCCGCCGCCTCGCCGTTGGGCGACGCCCCGCCAGGCGCCGGCTCGCGATCCGGGCCGTCCAGCGGGATCTCCATCCGCTCGGCCAGGTACGGCACCAGCGCCTCGACCGTCGGGTAGTTCCACGTCAACGAGGCCGACAGCGAGAGGTGCAGACCCGCCTCAAGCCGGTTGCGCAGCTCGAGGGACATCAGCGAGTCGAAGCCGAGGTTGCGCAGCGGCGTGGTGACGCCGACCCGGGACGGGGCCAGCCGCAGCACCCGCGACACCTGCTCGCGGACGTATGCCTCCAGCGCGCTGCGGCGACGGCGGCCCGGATCGAGGGCCAGCAGCTCGGCCCGGACGCTGGCCGGGGCCGGTTGCTCCTCCGCCTGCGCGTCCAGCAGCGCCAGCTGGTTGGTACGCCCGCTGGCCGGGTAGGCCGCGACCCACTCCGCCGCGTTGAACGGCATCACGCTGACCTGGGCCGTGTCCTCCCCGATCAGCGCGCCCAGCACCGACACGCCCTGCTGCGGTGTGATCGCCCGCAGGCCGCGCAGCGCCTCGCGGCCACGCCGCTCGATCCGCGCCGCCATCCCGACCGCCGACCACGGACCCCAGTTGATGCTGAGCGCGGGCAGCCCGGCCGCCCGGCGGGCGTGGGCCAGCGCGTCCAGGAACGCGTTCGCCGCGGCGTAGCTGCCCTGTCCGGGCGACCCGAGCACCGAGGTGACCGACGAGAAGAGCACGAAGAAGTCCAGCTCCGCCGCCTCTGGTGAACCGAGGGTCTGGGCGTGCAGGTGCCACGCGCCGTCGACCTTGGGCCGTACGACCGTACGGAACCGCTCCGCGCTCTGCTGGAGCAGGATGCCGTCGTCCAGGACGCCGGCCGCGTGGATGACTCCCCGCAGCGGTGCCAGCCGCTGCCGGATGTGCCCCAGCACGCGCGCCACGTCATCGGCGCGGGTCACGTCGGCGGCGAGGGTGACAACGTCCACGCCGGCCCGGCACAGCGCGTCGATCGCCGGCTGCGCGGAGGCCGGGGCACCGCTGCGCCCGACCAGCACGACCTGCCGCGCCCCCTGCTCCGCCAGCCACTGGGCGACGCTGCGGCCAAGGCCGCCGAAACCGCCGGTGACCAGGTAGCTCGCATCGGCCCGCACCGGCGCCGGCCGGTACGCGGGCGGCGCGACCTCGACGCTCTCGCGCTCCGCCACGGTCAGGACGATCTTGCCGATATGCCGGGCCTGCTCCATCATGTGGAACGCGTCGTCCACCTCGGCGATCGGGAGGCAGCTCATCGCCAGCGGTCGCAGCTCCCCGGCGGCGACGCGGCCGACGACCTGGCGCAGCAGCGCACCGACCATGGCGGGGCGCTCGACGAACATGCGCTCCAGGTCGACCGCGAAGAAGGCCAGGTTGCGGCGGAACTCCCCGAGGCCGATCTGGCGGTTCTGGTAGATGTCCCGCTTGCCGATCTCGACGAACCGCCCGTACGGCGCGAGGGTCGCGATGCTCGCCGGGATGAACTCCCCCGACAGCGAGTTCAGCACGACGTCCACGCCCTCGCCGTTCGTCTCGGCCAGCACCTGGCCGGCGAAGGCCAGCGAGCGCGAGTCCATGACGTGCGCCACCCCCAGCGACCGCAGGAACGACCGCTTCTCCTCGTTGCCGGCCGTGGCGAAGACCTCCGCACCGGCGGCCTGGGCGAGCTGCACCGCGGCCAGGCCGACGCCGCCCGCGGCGGCGTGGACCAGGACGCGTTCGCCGCGGCCGACCCGGCCGAGGTGCTCCAGGGCGTAGGCCGCCGTCAGGAAGGCGATGGGGACCGTGGCGGCCTCCTCGAAGGAGGTCTGCTCAGGCTTTGCCGCGACCAGCCGTGCGTCGGCGACCACATGCGTGCCGAGGCTACGGCTGGCGACCGCGACGACCGCGTCGCCGGCCCGTACCCCGGTGACGCCCGGGCCGACCCCCGCGACCACCCCGGCGCACTCGTCGCCGAGGGTGACCTCCCTGCCGTCCAGGCCGGGATAGATGCCGAGCGCCTTGAGCACGTCGCGGAAGTTCAGCGCGCTTGCCCTGACCTCGACCGCCACCTCGCCCGGGCCCGGCTCAGGCAGCGCGAAGGCGCGCAGCTGGAGCTGGTCGAGCGACCCGGGCCGGAGGGTCTCCAGGCGGAACGGGCGCTCGCCCGCCGGCTGGCGGCCGGTGCCGGTCTCGTCGGGTGCGGCGCGGTGGGCCAGCCGCGACACGTAGACGTCATCTCCGCGCAGGGCCAGCTCAGGTTCGTCGACCGGCCCCAGCAGCGCCTTCAGCAGCGCCTGGCCCTCGTCGGCCAGGTCCGCGCCGAGGTCGACCCGGGTGCAGCCGAGGTCGGGGTGCTCGTGCTGGATCGTCCGGCCGAGCCCCCACAGCGGCGCCTGGATGACCGAAGGGGCGCCATCGCCCGGGACGACCGCCTGGCTGCCCCGGGTCACCAGCCACAGCCGGGGGTGCTCGGTCCAGGCGGCGCGGTTGAGCGCCTGGACCAGGTGCAGCACGCTGTCCAGCACCAGCTGGTGGGCCCGCTCCAGCGCGGGCTCGTCGAGGCCTGCGGCGCCGGCGTCCATGGCCCAGCGGTGGACCACGCCCCGGCAGGGCTGCGCCGCGCTGAACGCGTCGGCCAGCAGGTCCTGGAAGTGCTCTGGCCGCGCCGGGTCGACCTGGTACGCGTCCGGCCCCAGCCGCTGGTACGCCTCACCCGGCCGGACGACGACGCAGGTCCCGCCGTGCGCCTTGAGCGCGGTGGTCAGGGTCTCCGCGCCGCTGTCGGCGAAGATGAGCCACCTGCCGCGCCAGTCCGCGCTCTCCGCAGCGGCGGTGAGCACGTCACCCCGCTGCCAGCGGGTCTCGTAGAACAGGTCGCGCAGGGCCGGCTGTGCCTGCTCCACCCGCTGCAGGACCAGGTCGCCCACCCGTACCAGGGGCTGGTCGTCCTCGTCCAGCACGACCAGGTCGGCGGCGTAGCGGTCCTCGTCGCCGGGTGCCTGCGGCCGGATCCGGGCCTGGCACCACAGCGGCGCCGGGCCGGGAGGCTCGACCACATCCAGCCGCTCGATCCCGACCGGCACGTACGTGCCGGCG
Organism: Pseudonocardiaceae bacterium; assembly: GCA_035707525.1. Classification (GTDB taxonomy): domain Bacteria; phylum Actinomycetota; class Actinomycetes; order Mycobacteriales; family Pseudonocardiaceae; genus DASSUA01. Next base: position 1,092 of record DASSUA010000064.1, on the reverse strand, counting down.
ACCTGGGCTCCACCGGTCCCGGCACCGGCTGGTCCGTCCGGCAGCGCGGCGACCGCGACCTGGAAGCAGCTGTCCAGCAGCGCCGGATGTACGGCGTACGGGCCGGAGGGCTCCTGCGCCAGCTGGACCTGCCCCAACGCCTCGCCGCCGCCCCGCCAGACCTGCCGGACGCCCTGGAACCTGGGCCCGTACCGCAGGCCACGCGCCTGCATGCTCGCGTAGTGGTCCTCGCCGGCCTGCGGTGCCAGCCGTTGCCGCAGCTGCGCGCTGGAGGCTTCGACCGTCTGGTCCGCGCCGGGGTCCGCAGCGTGCCTGACCATGCCGCTGGCGTGGGTCAGCCACTCGGCTGGCCGGCCGTTCTCACCCGGCTGGCGGCTGGCGCACTGGAACTCCAGCACGCCAGGCGTGTGCACGGTGAGCGTCACCTGGACCGCCTGGGGCCGCTCAGCCGGGAGCGTAAGTGCCTGCTTGAGGTCGAGCTGCTCAACCGTGCGCGCCTTCGTGCCGAGGACCTCGGTCGCGGCGCCCAGCGCCATCTCGACGTACGCCGAAGCCGGCAGGACGCGCTGGCCGCGTACCTGGTGGTCGTCGAGGTACGGCAGCAGGTCGGCCCCGAGCTCGGTGGCCCAGAAGTGCGTTCCCCAGTGCAGCGACGACTCGACATGCTCGCCGAGCAGCGGATGTCCCGTTGTCCGCCGGGGCCCGCCCGGTCCGGGCACGACCTGGTCGCCGAGCCAGAACCGCTCGCGTTGCCACGGGTAGTCCGGCAGCCGCAGCACGGTGCCGGCCGGGTACAGCTGGCTCCACGCGATGGGCAGGCCCAGGCAGTAGAGGATGCTGGCGGTCTCCAGCAGCATCAGCTGCTCGTCGGTGCTGCGCCGCAGCGACGCCAGCACCGCACCGTCGTGTCCCTGCCCGCGCAGGCCCTGCTCGACCGCTGCGGTGAGCGTCGGGTGTGGGCTGATCTCGAGGAAGCAGGTCAGGCCGTCGTCGAGCAGCCGCTCGACCATCGGCGCGAACCGCACCGGCTGGCGCAGGTTGTCCACCCAGTACCCCGCGTCCATCTCGGCACCGCGCAGCACCGCACCACGC
>DASSUA010000063.1:0-7772 GCA_035707525.1 Pseudonocardiaceae bacterium | reverse complement strand
TGGTCGCCCAGGATCCGACGACGATCGGGCACATCGCGGCCGAGTTGCTCTTCGCGCGCATTGCCGGCGACGGCGGCCCACCGTCGGTGCGCCTGGTGCCAACGACGCTCGTGCGGCGCGGCTCCGGCGAGATCCCACGCCGCTGACCCCCCTGCCTGAGCGGTGCGTGGTCAGCGGCCCGGCGCCATGCGGTGTTGCCCACCGCGCCCATCAAGCGAGCACGTGGAACGTGCAATCGATTCAGTTCGTGAACTTCTCACCGAAGGGGTGACAGCCCTTGACCAGCGTCATAACATTCCGTGCTCGAACGACTACTTTAAGTGATCACGTCCGTTACCAGGGCAATGTTAGGGGCAACGATGAAGATCAGCGAGAGACGTGGCTGGGCACGATGGCTGGCGGCAACTGGTCCCGCGGTGGGCACGCTGTGTGCCGCCCTGCTGGTGCTGGCGACGTTCTCACCAGCGAGCGCCGCCGAGGCCGACCGGGCGGCCGGGGCGGGAACCAGCGGCGAGATCACCGACCCCGCGGTGATCGCACGCCTGCTCGAGACGGAGAACCACGAAATGGGCTCGCAGGTGCGAAAGCACGAGCCCGGCAAGGACCAGCCGATCGTGGTCCAGCCCGGTCCGGACGGCAGCATCCAGGCCGCCGTGTACGGCATCGACGTGAGCTCGTGGCAGGGCAACGTCAACTGGTCGTACTGGTGGGGCCAGGGCAAGCGGTTCGCCTACGTCAAGGCGACCGAGGGGACGACCTACCGCAACCCGTACTTCGCCCAGCAGTACAACGGCTCGTACAACATCGGCATGATCCGCGGCGCCTACCACTTCGCGCTGCCGAACGTCTCCGGCGGCGCGACCCAGGCCGACTTCTTCGCCAGCAACGGCGGTGGCTGGTCGCGCGACGGCAGGACGCTGCCCGGCGCGCTGGACATCGAGTACAACCCGTACGGCTCGACGTGCTACGGGCTGAGCGCGAGCTCGATGGTGTCGTGGATCAGGTCGTTCAGCGACCGGTACCACTACCGGACCGGCCGCTGGCCGGTGATCTACACGACGACCAACTGGTGGGCGACCTGCACCGGCAACCTGGGCGACTTCACCTCGACGAACCCGCTGTGGGTCGCGCGTTACGCGTCCACGGTGGGGGCGCTGCCCTACCGCTGGAGCATCTACACCTTCTGGCAGTACTCGTCCTCGCCGATTGACCAGAACATGTTCAACGGCGCCTACGACCGCCTGCAGGCACTGGCCAACGGCTGACCCGCGCAGGCTGCCGACCGGGGGCGTCCGGCCGGATGCCCCCGGGCGGCTCAGCGCAGCGGGTCATCGGCGAGCAGCCGGGCGCGCTCGGCCTCGACGTCGAAGTGGGCCGACGGGAACCGCGGGCTGAGCTCGCGCATCGTCTCCAGCAGCAGCTTGCCGATCACCCAGTTCCGGTACCACTTGCGGTCGCTCGGGACGACGTACCACTGGGCGTGCGGGGGGTTGCAGCGCGAGATCGCCTCGGCGTAGGCGTCCTGGTAGGCGCTCCACTTCGCCCTGGCGTCCAGGTCGGCCGGGTCGTACTTCCAGCGCTTGTCGGGGTTGTCGAGCCTGGCCAGCAGGCGCTTGCGCTGCTGCCCGGGCGAGATGTGCAGGAAGCACTTGATGATCGTGACCCCGGCCCGGGCTAGGCCGGCCTCGAAGTCGTTGATCTCGTCGTACCGCCGGAGCCACTCGGAGCCGGGAACCAGCTCGTCGACCCGGGCGATGAGCACGTCCTCGTAGTGCGAGCGGTCGAACACGCCGATCCGGCCCGGCTGCGGGACCTCGCGTTCGACGCGCCACAGGAAGTGGTGCTGCCGCTCGGCCTCGGTCGGCTTCTTGAACGAGGCGATGTGCAGGCCCTGGGGGTTGACCAGCCCGGCGACCTGCCGGATCACCCCGCCCTTGCCCGAGGTGTCCATGCCCTGCAGCACCAGCAGCACCCGCCGCTGCCCGCCGCGGACGCCCTCGGCGTAGAGCGCCTCCTGCAGCCGTTCGAGCTCGGCACCGAACTGCCTGAGCTCCTCGGCGGCGCCGGTCTTGGCATCCGGACCGACCGGCCTGGCCCTGGGGTCGAAGGCGGTCAGGTCCACCGCGGAGCCCGGTTCGACAGCGAACGTGACGACCTGCGGCACGGCAGCTGTCACCATGGTGTCGACCTTAGACGGCTACCGGCATCGCCGCCGCAACCGACCGGAGCGGCTACTTCGATCGTGGAATCTTCCTTCTTCGGAAGAAATCGGGGGTCGAACGGCTAAATCACGCAACGATCGGCCGAGATGCGCAATGTTGACCGGATGATTCTTTCGTAGTCGGCCCCGTAGCCTGAGAAGTATGACGGCCTCCCCCTACGCCCGGGCGAGCGCGGAGTTCATCGCGCTGGACGAAACCTGGAGCACTCACAACTATCATCCGCTGCCGATCGTGGTCCGGGACGCGCAGGGCGCCTGGGTGACCGACGTCGCGGGCCGGCGCTACCTGGACTTCCTTGCCGGCTACTCGGCACTGAACTTCGGGCACCGCCATCCGGCGCTGATCGCGGCGGCGACCGAGCAGCTGGGCCGCGTCACGCTCACCTCGAGGGCGTTCCACCACGACCAGTTCGGGCCGTTCTGCCGGGAGCTCGCCGAGCTGACCGGGACCGAGATGGTGCTGCCGATGAACTCCGGCGCGGAGGCCGTCGAGTCGGCGATCAAGGTCGCCCGCAAGTGGGCCTACCGGGTCAAGGGCGTGCCCGAGAACACCGCGGAGATCGTCGTCGCCGGCTCGAACTTCCACGGCCGCAGCATCACGCTCGTGTCGTTCTCGACCGACCCGCTGGCTTACCAGGACTATGGGCCATACACGCCGGGGTTCCTCGTCGTCAAGTACGGCGACCCGGAGGCGCTCGCGTCGGCGATCACCGACCGCACCGCGGCCGTGCTGCTCGAGCCGATCCAGGGCGAAGCCGGCGTGCAGGTCCCACCGGACGGGTACCTGCGGGAGGCCCGCCGGTTGTGCGACGAGCACAACGCCCTGATGATCATGGACGAGATCCAGTCCGGCCTGGCCAGGACCGGCGACCTGCTGGCCAGCCAGCACGACGACGTCCGGGCCGACCTCTACACGCTGGGCAAGGCGCTCGGCGGCGGGATCGTCGCGCTGTCGGCGGTGATCGGCTCGCGGTCGGTGCTCGGCGTGCTGCAACCCGGCGAGCACGGCTCGACCTTCGGCGGCAACCCGCTCGCGTGCGCGGTCGGCCGGGCCGTGGTGCGGTTGCTGGCCACCGGGGAGTACCAGGCCAGGTCGCGCGAGCTGGGGGCGCACCTGCACGCCCGGCTCGGCGAGATGATCGGCCGGGGGGTGGCGGAGGCGCGCGGCCGCGGGCTCTGGGCCGGCGTCGAGATAGCGCCCGGCGGCCCCACCGGCCGGCAGGCGTCCGAGGCGCTGGCGACCCGCGGGGTGCTCTGCAAGGACACCCACGAGACGACGCTGCGGATCGCTCCCCCGCTGGTGATCTCGCGGGAGGACCTCGACTTCGGCCTCGACATGGTCGCCGAGGTGCTGACTCGTTGATCGGCCAGATGGCGCCGGACCCTACGATCGGGTTCAGCCGGCTGGAGGCAGACACGACCCGTTCGGCGTTCTAGCGTTGACAAGCTCGGTTTTGTCGTCACCGGCTGTTGCGAGCGCATCTAGAAGGGTGGGAACTCGCCGAACCGGCGGCCTGGGCGCCCGGCACTCGCCCAGGGAACGCCGACGGCGGGTCGCCGGCAGGGCTGCGCGCCGGCGGACGGGACGACTGCCGGTCAGGTGCCGCGCGGCGGCCCGAATGGGATGCGCGGCGCCTGACCGGCACGCCGGTCTCCCCTGCACTGTGGTAACCACGGTGGTAACCACTGCGCGGTAACCACGGTGGCCGCGGCTCGTGCTGGGCGCATGGTGGGATAGCTGCTGTGCGCTGCATGTGGCCGACCTGGTCCGACGAGATCGACCCCGAGACCCTGATCGGGCTCTACGCCTACCCGGACGCCCTCGACCGCCCGCACGTGCGGGTCAACTTCGTGTCCAGCGTCGACGGTGCGGTCACGCTCGCCGGCCGCTCCGGTGGCCTGTCCAACGAGGCGGACCAGCACCTGTTCGCGCTGCTGCGGGCGCTGTCCGAGGTCGTCCTGGTCGGAGCCGGGACGGCGCGGGTGGAGGGCTACCGGGGAGTGCGGTTCAAGCCGGCCAACGCCGAGCTGCGGCGGCGGCTCGGCCTGGCCCCGCACCCGCCGATCGCGGTCGTGACCGGGTCCGCGGCGATCGACCCGAGCGGCGGGCTGATCACCGACGTCGGCGCACCGACGATCGTGTTCACCACCGAGGACGCCCCGGCGCATCGGCGGGCGGCGCTCGCCGATGCCGGCGCGGACGTGGTCGTCGCCGGCAAGAGCTGGGTCGACCCGGCACTGGTCGTCCGCGAGCTCGGCGCCCGCGGGCTGCACCGGGTGCTGTGCGAGGGCGGGCCCCAGCTGTTCGCCGACCTGGTGATGGCGGGGCTGGTCGACGACATGTGCCTGACCGTGGCGCCGGTGCTGCTCGCCGGCCCGGCCGGGCGGATCGCCCACGGACTGGCCGAACCGGCACCGGTCGGGCTACGGCTGGCGAGCGCGCTGCACGACAATGACAACCTGCTGCTGCGCTACGTGCGCTCTGGTGAAGGAGCCCGACCGTGACCGGACCGACCCAGCCCAAACCCAAGCCGGTGATCCCGACGCCGGCCAGGCTCGCCGACGAGTCCTCGCAAGGCAAGACCACGATCTCCGCATCGGTCGTGCAGAAGATCGCCGGCATCGCGGCCCGGGAGATCCCGGGCGTGCACTCGATGGGCCCCGGCACCTCGCGGGCGTTCGGCGCGCTGCGCGAGCGGATCCCCGGCGGCGGCACCTCCAGCACGCCGGGGGTCGCGGTCGAGGTGGGCGAGAAGCAGGCCGCGATCGACCTGGAGATCATCGTCGAGTACGGCGCCTCGATCGTCGAGCTGGCCAGGGCGGTGCGCCGCAACGTGATCAACGCCGTGGAGCAGATGACCGGCCTCGAGGTGATCGAGGTCAACATCGCGGTCAACGACATCAACCTGCCCGAGGCGCAGCAGGCCGAGGAAGCCTCGAGGGTCGAGTGAGCACCGAGCTGGCCGAGCGCATCGCGGCCGTGGTCCTGGCCCATCCCGCCGTCTCGGCGCTGAACGCCGGCCCGTTCGGCACCGTCGCCAGCTACCTGCCCGGCCGGCGGGTCGACGGGGTGCGGGTCGCCGACGACGGCTCGGCGGTCGAGGTGTCGGTCACCCTGGTGTTCGGCCAGCCCATCCCCGTGGTCGCCGACCAGCTGCGGTCGGCCGTCCGCGGGCTCACCGGCGACGTCGCGGTGAACGTGACGATCGTGGATCTCGTACAGCGCGATCTCGGGCAAGGCGATCTCGTACAGCGCGATCTCGAGCAAGTCGAGCAAACCCTGGAGGACAGTCGATGAACGCCTCGCGCACTGGCCTACTTGCCGGCCTGATCCTGGGCCTGGCGGCGATGTCCGGCTTCGTGACCTTCGTGGTCGTGCTGGTCGCCGGGGTCATCGGGTTCATCGCCGGCCGGATCATCGACGGTGACGTCAGCCTCGGGGACCTGCTCGGACGCGGCCGCGACCGATGACCGGCCCCGGCAGTTCGCCACCGGCCGGTCCGCCGGTGGCCGCCGGTCCGCCGGTCCCCGCCGGGCAGGTATCGGCCGGTGCGCCGGCATCGCCCGGTCCGCCCGCCTTGCTGCGGGCCGCGCCCGCCGATCGCGGCCGGTTGCAGATCGCCCCGCTCGTGCTGCGCCGGATCGCCGAGCACGCCGCCGACCTGGCCGCCGGTCCGGTGAGCGGCCGGGGCCGGCGGGGCGGGCGGCCCGGTGCCGCGGCCAGGGTGCGCACCACCGGCGACGAGGTCGACGTCGAGCTCGACGTCGCGCTGGTCTACCCGCAGCCGGTCCGCGACGCCGCGCAGCGCCTGCGCGCCGCGGTCGCCGGCGAGGTCGACCGGCTGACCGGGCGCCGGGTGCGGCGGGTGGCGGTCACCGTCGTCGGGTTGCTGCCGGAATCCCGAGCCAGGGTGGAATGACCGATGCGGCTGCTGATTCGGCTGCTGGCACCGCTGTTCGCGCTGGCGATCGTCGCGCTCGGCCTGCTCATGCTGGTCGAGGTCGCCTGGGCGATGGCCCAGCCCGAACGCGGCGCGCTGCTGGTGCCGTGGCCGGGCTGGCTCGACCGGGCGGGCCAGCTGGCCTGGCTCGGCGGCGGCGTCAAGTTGGCGGCGTTCGCCCTGCTCGCGTTCGGGGTCCTGCTGCTGCTGGTCGCCGCCCTTTCCGGGCGCCACGACGTGTTCCTGCAGGACCCGGCCCCGGACGTGACGGTCACGACGTCTCCCGGCTCGCTAGCCCGCATCGTCGGTCAGCGGGTCCGCAGCACCGACGGGGTGCGCTCGGCGAGCGTCACGGCGAGCTCGCGCTCGGTGCGGGTCCGGGCGACCAGCCGGCTGCTCGACGAGCGACGCCTGCGACCGGTGCTGATCGACAGGGTAAATGAGCTGGTGAACGATCTGCCGCTGGCCAGGACGCCCCACGTGCACGTAGTCGTGCACTCGGCCAAGGACAAGCCGTGAGCCGGGAGTCCCGGGCCGCCGTGGCGCGCTCGGCCGGGCTCGACAGGTGGGCCATCGGGACGATCGGCGCGTTCGCTGCCCTGGCCGGCGCGGCGGCACTCGTGGTCGGCGCCGGTTGGCTCGGCAGGCCGAGGTCCACCCGCCCGCTCGCCGACCCGATCGCGCTCGACTGGTTGCGGGCGAACCAGCTGGCCGCCCAGCTGGTGGCGCTGGGCGTCGCCGCGGTGCTGGTCGGCTTCGGGGTGTGGTGGGCGCTTCGCACGGTGAGCCGGCAGGCCCGGCCCGACCTGGTGCTCGAGGCCACCGGCAACGGGCTCGTGGTGACCGCCCACGCGATCGCCGAGGCGATCCGCGCGGATGCCGAGAGCGTGTCCGGGGTCGCCGAGGCCAGGGCAAGGGTCGTGCGCGTCGACGACGTCCCGGCGCTGCGCCTGCAGCTGTGGCTGCGGCACGGCACGAACGTCAGGGCCGTGTGGAGCGAGCTGGACCAGCGGGTGCTCGCCAGGGCACGGGAGGCGCTGGGGGTGCCGGCGATCCCGACCGCGATCCGGCTCGAGCTGGGCTCGGCAAGACGCCAGCGGGTCACGTGACGGCACCGGGCAGGTCAGCCGGGTAGGTCAGGGGCGTGCGGGAGGATGGAGCCGTGCCTTCCAAGCTGCCCTTGAAGCCGCCGATCGAGCCGATGCTGGCGACCTCGATGTCCGGGGCCGGTGAGATCCCCGAGCGGCCCGGCCTGGTGTTCGAACCGAAATGGGACGGCTTTCGCTGCCTGGTGTTTCGCGACGGCGACGAGGTGATGCTGCAGTCGCGCTCGGGCAAGCCGCTGGCCAGGTACTTCCCGGAGATGATCGGCACGGTGCTGGCGGCCCTGCCGGCCAGGTGCGTCGTCGATGGCGAGCTGGTCGTGGTGCGCGAGGGCCGGCTCAGCTTCGACGCGCTCACCGAGCGGGTGCATCCGGCGGCCAGCCGGATCAACCTGCTCGCCGCCGAGCATCCCGCCTCGTACGTGGCGTTCGACCTGCTCGCCCTCGGTGACGCGGCGCTGCTGGAGGTGCCGTTCGCCGAGCGCCGGGCGGCCCTGGAGCAGGTGT
>DASSUA010000062.1:0-2794 GCA_035707525.1 Pseudonocardiaceae bacterium | reverse complement strand
AGGACGCTCCGGTGAAGAGCTCCGAGTCCCCGGCCGCAAAGCCCGACATCTCCCGACCGGCCATGGGGTGCCCCCCGACGAACCCGGCGAGCCGGCCGGGCGGTGCGGTGAGCCGATCGGCGACGAGATCGCGTACCGCCCCCTTGACCGAGGTCACGTCGGTGACCAGGCCGGTGTAGGCCATCCCGGCCAGCTCGTCCAGCACCGTGGCCACCGCCGTCAGCGGCACGGCCAGCACGACGAGGTCGGCCCCTTTCGCGGCATCGGCCACGGCGCCGGTCACCTGCCAGCGGGCGCCGGTACGGGCCCGGGCCGCCGCCGTGCGCGCCAAGGCCCGGGTCGCCGGGTCCGAGTCGTACCCCAGGACCTGATGCCCCTGGCCGGCGAGTGCACGCAACAGTGACCCGCCGATGAGACCGAGCCCGATGACCGCCATATGCACGGCGCTGACTCTTCCACACACCTGCCGGCAGATGGAGGACACCGGGCGGCGAGGTGCGGCCGGGCTGGGTGAGGAAGCTAGGCTCGTCTCGATGAGCTGGCCGGACCAGGGGGAGCAGGCGCGGGTCGGGCGCCTGCCGTCTGGCCTGTTCCCCTCCCGCCCGCCGCGGCCCAGCTACCGCGAGCCGCATCAGGTCCGTGCTGGAGCGGTCGCCGCGGGGCTCAGCACGGGAGCGCTGTGGATGCTGCTGTTCGGCCTTCTCGCTACGTCCGTGCGCAGCTACGGCTGGTGGACGCTTGCCGCGGGCGCGGCCGCCTGGGTGATGGCACTGGTTCTGGTGCGTTACGGCGACCGGGGGGTGGCCGTGGGGGTGGCGGTCGCGGTCGGGATCGGTTGGGTGGTGGCCGGTGCGGTGCTGGTGGCGGCCTGGGCGGCCCGAGCGGACTGGCCTCTGTGGTGAATCAGGAAATTCACTGCTCGTGAGAGTGTGGTTGCTGTTCGCCACCGGCCTTGACGAAGGGCCGGCGAAGCGTGCACCCTCTGGCCCATGGCCCTGACGCTGCAGCGACTCGATCCCGAGCGCCACCGCCGACGGTTACGGTTGCTCGCCGAACTCGCCGGCGCCAAGGCGGTGCGGGACCGGGTGCAGCCGCGCCAGCTTCGCACCGACCGCCTGCGGGAGCTGATCGCGACCCGGCGCAGGCTCGCCGGCTGAAGCCCTTCGCTGCGGGAAAGCGCCGAGCGATCCGACCCGATACGGTCATGCGTAACGACGATCCAAGGGATGCCGCTCTAGGGAATATTGCGCGGCGCCGGGCCGCGCAAGTGGGTGTGGGGGAACCGTGTCGTACTTCGCCGCTGCGGTGGTTCGCGGTGCGGATGGCTGGGCCGCGACCGAGCTCGACCTGACCGGCGCGGCCGACGTGGAAGAGGTCGCGGACCGGCTGCGAGACATCGACCCGGATGCGGCGGTGTCGCTGCTGTTTGTGGAAGCCGACGACACCTACCTCGTCATCCTGCGCCTGGACCAGGGCGAGGACCTGCGCGTGTTCGGGTCGGACTCGGTCTTCGCCGAGGAGTCCCGGCTGGGTGCCGTACTGCTCGGTGACATCGAGGCGCCGGCCCTTGAGATCGAGGACGCCGAGGAGCTGGCTGCCCGCGAGGATGCGGAACCCGACGGTGACCAGTCCGCGGTTGAGCCCGACATGGATCCGGTCGGCGATGCGGACCTGCTCGCCGATCTCGGCCTGTCGGCGCACCGCCTGCTCGCCCTGTGCGGCCATGAGGGCATGCTGCCCTCCGATGTCACCGCCGAGATCTGCCAGACCCTCGGCTGCGGGGACGAGGTCGAGGAACTTCGCGAGCCATGATCGGGCCGGCCGGCCTGGGCGCGCGCCATGAGGAGTGGATGCGCCGGGCGCTGGCCGTCGCCGCCAGTGCGGCGCCCCCTGTTGCAGTGCCCGCATCCGTGCCGGTGGACGTGCCGGTAGGTGCCGTGGTGTTCGGGGCGGACGGCGGCGAGTTGGCCATCGGGCGCAACGAACGGGAACGCACCGGTGATCCGACCGCGCACGCCGAGGTGCTCGCGCTGCGCCGGGCCGCCCAGGCGCGGGGAGTGTGGCGGCTCGACGGGTGCACGCTGGTCGTGACGGTGGAGCCGTGCACGATGTGCGCGGGTGCGCTCGTGCTAGCCCGGGTCGCGGTCCTGGTCTTTGGGGCGTGGGAGCCCAGGACGGGAGCGGTGGGGTCGCTGTGGGACGTGGTACGCGATCGCCGGCTCAACCACCGGCCCCAGGTTTACCCCGGCGTCCTGGAGGCGGAGTGCGCTGCCCTGCTGCGCGAGTTCTTCGGGGAGCGGCGGTAGGAGCATGCCCCTCACGGCCGGTGCGGAGTTCGGCATTGCCCAGCTGGCAGCCGAGGCCCGGTGCCGACGCCATCTGGTGCACCCCCGTGGTGCACCCTTATAGGCCGGCACCGGGACCTCGGCGCAGCTACCCCGCGCCCCGCCGTACTTCTCCGAAGTCGACGGCTGCCGCGGCGGTCACGGCCGGACCTCCGGGATAAGAGACGCATCGCGGCACAGCGCCTGCAGCCGGTTCTGCACCGCGCGCCTGGCATACGCGTACGCCGTGGCCGGGGGCAGCAACCGCGACTGGAGTATGGCCACCACCCCCAGCGCCTCGACCTCGAAGGCCAGCTGGGAGACGTCGGTGTCGGCAGGCAGCTCGCCGAGCGCGACCGCCTCGCGCGCCAGCCGCTCCAGCAGGCGCATCCATTCCCCGAACACCTCGGCCAGCCGGTCGCGGACAGCCCCGGGCCGGGCGTTGTACTCAAACTCGGCGGTGACGAAGA
>DASSUA010000061.1:0-5816 GCA_035707525.1 Pseudonocardiaceae bacterium | reverse complement strand
CACGGCGGCGGCGTTGAAGCGCAGGTGCCAGTCGGCGGTGCGCTCGGTACCGCACCACAGCGCGAAGTCCTGGAAGCGCAGCAGCCGGGTCGGCTCGCGGTTGAGCGGCCAGTGGCCGACCAGCACCGTCGGCACGTCCGGGTCGCACTGGCCGAGCAGCCGCTCGGTCCGCTCGACCCGCGCCGCGCACCAGGCCTGCCGGCTCGGGTACGGATCGGGGTGCAGCAGGTACTCGTCGGTGCACACGACGCCGACCTCGTGCGCCCTGGCCAGCGCCGCCTCCATGTCGCGCACGCCGTCGACGCGGAACGTGTAGTCGTACAGCAGCAGCATCGGCGCGATCGTGACCGGCCCGCCCTCGCCCCGCCACACCGGGAACGGGTCCTCCGGCGTGTAGACGCCGACATCGCGGCACACGTCGACCAGGTGCTGGTAACGGCGCAGCCCGCGCAGCTGCACCGGGTCCTTGAGCGGCGTCCACAGCTCGTGGTTGCCCGGTGCCCAGATGACGGTGTCGAACCGCCTGGCCAGCAGCTGGATCGCCCACTCGACGTCGGCCATGTACTCGGCCACGTCGCCGGCGACGATCAGCCAGTCGCCCTCTGACTCCGGCCGCAGGTCCTCCACGAGCCTGCGGTTCTCGGCGAAACCGACGTGCAGGTCGCTGGTCGCGAACACCTTCACGTGCCCCATGATTCCATCGCCCGGGGGCCGTCACCGACCCCTACCACCGAACCCCTACCGTTCGGCCACTATTCCGAGCCGAATTGTCAACAGGGGTCTCGGGGTGTTGACCCGCCTTTCAGCCTGGCGCCAAAGTGCTGTTAGCCCAAATCGACCGAACAGCGTCGAGAGGAGCGCACCAGTGGAACCAACGATGCTCCACACAGGCGATGTGAAGCTCGTGCGCTGGCCGGCCGAATCCGATCGGCGCGCGCGGTACAAGGCAATGGGAGTCATGCGCCTGCTGGTCGTCGAGGGTGGCGTGCCCGCTCCGATCTGCGCCGACATCTGCGAGGACTGGGTCCGGGCGCCGATCACCAAGGAAGACCTGCGGGCCCGCGTCGCGACGCTGCGAGCCAAGGCGGCCGCGTACCGCATGCCTCAGGTCGATCCGTACGGCATCCTGCGCCTGGCCGGCCGGTCGGTGACGGTCTCGCGCACCGAGACCGACCTGCTGGACTGCCTGATCAGGCAGTTCGGGTCGCTCGTGCCGAGGGAGACGCTGCAGGACTGCCTGCCCGGCCGGCAGGGCGGCGTCAGCCGCAACGCGCTCGACCTGCACATCATGCGCATCCGCCGCCGCATCAAGCCGCTCGGCCTGGTGATCCGCACCGTCCGCGGCCGCGGCTACCTGATCGAGTCCCAGACCCCCACCTCGCTTGCGGCCCGCCCGCGCCGGCAGCAGCTGCAGCGCCCAGCGTAAAAGCGCCAGGAGCAGCGTACCAATTCCGCATGGCAACGCTGTTCACCGGCGCCGACGGGCCGGCCAATCGGTACCCTCCGTTTGGCTGGCCCGTCAAACTCTACTCAAACTGATCCGACCCGGAAACAAATGACCGGTCGGAAACCGGACGGCCGGCGAGCATCGCCGCGGCCGCGGCGGCCAGGCGCCGCACGGTGTCCGGCCGGTGGATGCCGCCGGTGTGGGTCCAGACCAGCCACAGCCGGCCGTCCAGCACGCCGGCCGTCACCTCGAGCAGGTACGGCCGCTCGCCGCTGGCGGCCCGCAGGCTGCCGAGTACGTCGCCGATGACCCTCGCCGGCGCCTCCGCCGGCAGGGCGAGATCAAGCTGGCCGAGATAGTTCACGGCGACCTCCGACCGGGGCACGGCCGACAGCGAGCCACCGGCCGGGTACCGCAGCGGCACGTAGCCGGCGCCGCGCCCCGGCACCCGCCGCAGCTGCTCGGCGACGGCCGGCAGCACACCGGCGCCTGGAACGGCCAGCACGACCGGGTGGAAGTCGCTGAACCAGCCCACGGTCCGCGAGACGTCCAGGCCCGGGACCAGCTCCTCCCGGCCGTGCCGCTCGATGTCGAGCTGGATGTGGCCCCCGCCGGTCCAGCCGGCGAGCGCGCCGGCGACCGCACCGACCACCGCGGCGTGCACGTCGACGCCCCTCGCCCCGGCGAGCACGGCGCGCGTGTCGCGCTCGTCGAGCTCGACCCGGACGATGTCCGAGGCCGACGCGACGTTCGGGCCGTCGCCGTCCCTGGGCAGCCGCGGCGCGAGGTGGTACGGCTGGCTCGCCCAGAAGTCGAGCTGCGCCCGGCCCGCGTCGCCGGCGGCGAACTCCGCGAGCCCGCGCGACCAGTCGGCGTAGGAGGCCGACTGGTCGCGCGGCAGCGCCGCCGGCCGGCCGGCGGCGAGCTGGCCGTAGGCCGTGAACAGGTCGGTCAGCAGGATGCGCAGCGAGACGGCGTCCACGACCAGGTGGTGGGCGACGAGCAGCAACCGGTCCGGCAGCTGCGGCCCGCGCTGCACGAGCGCCGCGCGCAGCAGCGGCCCGTTCTCCAGGTCGAGCGACTCCTGCAGCCGCTGGTCGAGCGCGACGAGATCGACCGGGCCTCGAGCGGTCTCCAGAGCCGGGTCGGAGCTGGCTTCGCTCAACTCCTGGGACCACCGGCCGCCGCGCCGGCTGAACCGCAGCCGCAGCGCCGCGTGGTGGTCGAGCACCGCCCGCAACGCGTCCCGAAGCACGTCCGGGCGCGGCCGCATGGACAGCTCGAGCTGGACGGACAGGTTGAAATGGTCCGGTCGCGGCAGGTCAAGCTCGAAGAACCAGCGCTGGATCGGGCTGAGCGGAACCGGTCCTGCGATCGTGCCGGCCGCGCCTGGCGCCGGCGGGCCGGCCGTCCTCGCCACCGCCGCCAGGCGCGCGACCGTCGGGTGCTCGAACAGCTGCCGGACGGCCAGCTCGACGCCGCGCTGGCGGGCCCGGTTGACCACCGACATGGCCAGGATCGAGTCGCCGCCCAGCTCGAAGAAGTCGTCATGGACGCCGACACTGTCGCGGCGCAGCGTGTCCGCGACGACCGCGGCCAGCGTCCGTTCCAGCTCGGTTCGCGGGGCGACGGGGGCGAGCGCCGGCGGCGGCTCCGCCGCGGGCAGCGCCCGCACGTCGAGCTTGCCGTGCCGGGTGCGGGGCAGCTCGGACAGCGTGACCAGCCGGGCCGGCACCAGGTGCCCGGGCAGCCGGGACCGCGCGAAGCCGGTCAGCTCGTCCGGGTCAACGGTCGCCCCGGCCGCCGGCACCACGTAGCCGGCGAGGCGGTCCGGCGAGCCGTCGACGGTGGCCCCTATGACCACAGCCTCGGCGACGGCGGGGTGGGCGGCGAGCACGGCCTCGATCTCGGCCGGTTCGACGCGGAAGCCGCGCACCTTGAGCTGGCGGTCGGTGCGCCCGAGGAACTCCAGCTGCCCGTGCCGGTTCCAGCGGGCGCGGTCACCGGTGCGGTAGACCCGCTCGCCGTTGCGGCCGAACGGGTCCGGCCGGAACCGCTGGCGGGTCTGCTCGGGGTCGTCGAGGTAGCCGCGCGCCACCGCCGGCCCACCGACGTACAGCTCACCGGCCGCGCCGGCCGGCAGCAGGGCGCCGTGGGCGTCGAGCACGTAGCTGCGCCCGCCGGGGATCGGCCGGCCGATCGGCACCGTGGCCTCGAACGGCGGCTGGTCGTGCGGGGTGCTGGACCACACGGTCGACCAGACGGTGGCCTCGGTCGGGCCGTACTCGTTGTGCAGCTCGACCCCGGGCAGCGCGCTCGAGTGGGCGCGGACCAGCTCCGGCGGGCAGGCCTCGCCGCCCACGGTGACCGAGCGCAGCGACCGCAGCTGACCGGGCGCGGCGGCGGCGAGCAGCTGCCCGTACAGCGCGGGCACGGTCGCGATCCTGGCCAGCCGGTGGGTGGCGACGAATTCGGCGAGGTGGCTCGGCTCGGCGACCAGGCCGGGCGGCGGGCACCAGACGGTCCCGCCGGCCAGCAGCGCGAACCAGATCCAGGCGACCGAGCCGTCGAAGGTGAGCGCGTACAGGTTCAGGCAGGCGCCGGGCGGGCCGTAGTGGGCACGCCTGGCCCGCGTCGACCACAGCAGCTGGCCGTGCTCGACGACCACGCCCTTGGGCCGGCCGGTGGAACCCGACGTGAAGATCACGTAGGCGGGATCGGCCGGCCCGGCGAGCGGTTCGGGGCGCGTCGCCGTGCGGCCGGCGGCCAGGGCGGCCCAGTCGGTCACGGTCCGGGCACCGGCCTGCTCGATGAGCGCCCGCCGGCGAGCGGGTGGGGCGTTCGCGTCGACCGGCACGTACGCGCCGCCGGCCTTGAGCACGCCGAGCATGGCGGTGATCGCCTCGACCGGGCGCCCGACGAGCACGGCGACCCGCTCCCCCGGGCCGACCCCGATGTCGCGCAGGCCGTGCGCGATCGCGTTGGCCCGCTCGTCGAGCTCGCCGAAGGTCACGGCCTGCCCGGTGTCGGCCGCGGCCGGAGCCCGCGGGGTGCGGGCCGCCTGCGCCTCGAACGCCGCTACGACGGTGGCCGAGGCGGGTTCGGCGTCTTCGGGCAGTTCAGGGCCGGCCGAGAGGGCCAGCACCCGGTCGCGCTCCCGGCCGTCGAGGGCGCTCAGGCTGGACAGCGTCCGGTCGGGACTAGCGGTGGCGGCGGTGAGCAGCGCGAGCAGGTGCCCGGTGAGCCTGCGGATGGTCTCGGCGTCGAACAGGCCGGTGTTGTACTCCCAGGCGCCGGCGATCGCGCCGTCCTCCTCGCGCAGCTCCAGCACCAGGTCGAGCTTTGCCGTGCCGGAGTCGATGTCGATCGCCTCCAGGGTCAGCTCGCCGAGCCGGACCCGGGGGCTCGGCGTGTTGTGCAGCACGAACATCGCCTGCACGAGCGGCGCGTGGCGCAGCGCCCGGGGCACCCGCAGCTCGTCGACCAGGCGCTCGAACTGCAGCTCCTGGTGGGCGACGGCGCCAAGGACCGCGGCCTTGACCCTGCCGAGCAGCTCGCGCAGGGTCGGGTCGCCGGCCAGGTCGGTGCGCACGACGACGGTGTTGATGAAGCATCCGACGAGCTGCTCGGTCTCCGGCTGGTTGCGGCCGGCCACGGCGGTGCCGACTGCCAGGTCGGTCTGGCCCGAGTAGCGGTGCAGCAGCGCGACCAGGGCGGCGTGCAGCGCCATGTAGGTGGTGACGCCGGTCTCGCGGCACAACCGGCGCAGCCGCTCGGTGAGCGCCCCGTCGATGCGGACCGGTTCCCGGGCCCCGCTCTGCCCCTGCACGGCGGCCCGCCGCCGGTCGGTGGGCAGATCGAGCATCGGCACGCCGGCGAGCGTCTGCTTCCAGTACGCCAGGTCGGCGGCGATCGCCTCGCCGTCCTGCCGGGCGCGCTGCCACACCGCGTAGTCGGCGTACTGGACCGCGAGCGGCGGCAGCGGTGACGGCTCGCCCGCGACGAAGGCCGCGTACAGCGCCGCGAGCTCGCCGAGCAGCACCCCGGCCGACCAGCCGTCGGAGACGATGTGGTGCATGCCGACCAGCAGCACGTGCTCGTCGGCGGCGACCCGCAGCAGGCAGGCCCGCAGCAGCGGCCCGCGGCCAAGGTCGAACGGCGTGCGGGCGAAGTCCCGGGCCACCCGGTCGACGCCGGCCGGCCCGAGGTCGCGCACCGGTAGTTCGATCTCGACGGCCGGTCTGATGACCTGCACGGCCTCGCTGTCCCCGGTGGCCGCCGTGTCGATCGTGGTGCGCAGCACCTCGTGCCGGCGCACGACCTCCTGCAGCGCCCGGTGCAGCGCCGACCGGTCCAGCTCGCCGCGCAT
>DASSUA010000060.1:0-2473 GCA_035707525.1 Pseudonocardiaceae bacterium | reverse complement strand
CGTTCAGCCGTAGGCACCTAGCCAGCAGCGGCAGGTCGTCGAGCCGCCTGGCCAGCTCCACCGCCCGGTCGAGCAGGTGGTTGGAGACGTCGGGGCGGTCGTTGAGCACGTGGACGGCGCCCAGCTGCAGGGACGTGGCGGCCGCGAGACGCAGGATGTCCGGCTGGGTCGCCCGCAGCTCGTACGAGCCGAGGGCGTGCTCGTCGGCTAGCGCGGCGTCTCCGAACGCGAGGGCCAGCTGGGAGAGCTCGTCGTCGGTGGTGCTGAGCACCGACTCCTCGCCCAGCTCGGTGACGATGTCGCGGGCACCCTCGCTCCACCGGCCCGCTTTGTCCAGGTCGCCACGTTCCAGCGCCAGACCGCCGAGCTGCTGGTAGCAGGCCGCGACGACGGCCTTGGCCAGGGCGCTCGTGTCCAGGCCGACCTCGTAGCACCGGCGCATCGCGTCGCGGTAGCACGCCTCGGCCTCCGCCGGGTCGCCGCCCAGCTGGGCGGCGACACCCAGCTGTTGGCAGCTCATCGCGGCCGCGACTGGGTCGCTCGCCGCCTCCGCGAGGTCAAGGCAGCGCTGCTGCAACGCCACGGCCACCGGGTACTCGCTGCGCAGCATCGCGACGGTGGCCTTCGTGTGCAGGAACAGGGCGACCTGCGGGTGGTCCGACCCTAGCCGGCCGAGCATCTCGTCGCACAGCGACCATTCCTCGTGGTACGCGCCGCGGGCGTGCAGCCGGACGCACAGCTCGGCGGCGGTCGCCGCCTGTGCGTCGATGTCGCCGACCGCGCCGAAGTGGAAGTACGCCTCGCGCAGGTCGCTCTCGCCCTCGGTGCGGTACAGCCCGGCCCGCCAGCGGTGGTACTCGGCGGCCCGGGTGTGCGCGGCGCGCAGCAGGCCGGGGTCGACGATAGTGCGGAGCGACTCGGCGGTCCAGCGGTGCACGATGAACCGTTCGCCGCCGGCGGTCTGCGCCGGGGACAGCAGGGACAGGTCGAGCAGCTCAGCGCGGGCCGCGTCGAGGCCGGGGTGTGGCAGCGGGTACGCGGCGCCGTACAGGTCGCGGTTGAGCTGCTCCCGCTCGCCGGGTGCGAACGGGAGCGTGGCGAGCGTCGTACCGGGACCGGCGCGGCGCAGCCGCTCGTACACGGCCCGCAGCCGCCGGACGCGGGCCGGATCGGGCGGCGCCGGATCGGTCAGCACCCAGTTGAGCCCGTCGGTATCGACGGGCGTGCGGAACACTGACCCGGCGACCAGAAGCCGTTGGGTTACCGGGGAGCCGTCTAGGCGGTGGTAGAGACCGTCCAGGAGCACCTCGGCCGCGCTGGCCGCGGCTACCTCGGCGAGCGCGTGCCCGACGGTGCGGCCGGCCTGGCGCAGCCAGTCGCCGGGCCGCTCGATGCCGCGCGCCACGAGCGCCCGTTCGAGCCGATCCGCGATGTTGGCGAACGGCCGGTTGCCGGAACGCCCGCCGGACGCTGGCCGGTCGCCGCCGGCCTTACTCGGCCCGGCCTGCAGCAAGGCGTTCAGGTACTCCAGGGCCCGCGGGTGGCCGCCCACCCCGAGGTATGCCCGTTCCCGGTCGGCGCGGTCCAGGTCGAAGAGGTACGGCAGGCGCCACATGAGCTTCTCGGTCTCCGCCCGTGACAGCTGGCCGAGGTGCAGCCGCACCAGGCGCGCCGCCCGGCGCAGCCCGTCCAACGATGCGGGGGTGCGGACGGTGAGCATGACCCGTGCACCGGGCCCGATGCCCAGAAACCGGTCGAGGAACATCAGCAGGTCCGGGTCGGCCCGCGGAACCGGCTGCTGCTCGGTCAGCCGCGCGCCGTGCGGCAGCCCGACGAGCGGGTCGCCGAGGGGGTCGTCGAGTAGCAGGACGAGCGGATGGCCGTCGCGGACGAGGCCGTCGAGTGCGTCCAACCGGTCGGCCAGGTCCTCCTCCGGGTCGGCCAGCTCGCCGAGCTCGGTGTCCGCAACGCCGGCCCGGCCGTACGCCTTCGCGATCCGCCCGAGGATCTCGTCGACCGTGCGTCGGCCGTGCAGCGTCACCACGCACCGGCGGTCCGCGGCCAGTTCGTGCAGTACCGCTGCTGCCAGGCTGCTCTTGCCCACCCCACCGATGCCATGGATCAGCACGCCGGTCGTATCCCGGCTACGCATCGCAGCCAGCAACAGGCGCAGCTCGCGGCGGCGTCCGACAAAGTCGCCGAGGTCCAGGTTCACGATGTCGTGGTCGATCCGCGGGCGGCGCACCTGCTGCACCGACTCAGACCGGCTCGGATCGAACAGCGTAAGCGACCGTACCCGGGTGAACAGCGCCGGGGTGGCCCACTCGGCGAGGTCAGCGCGGCGGTCGGTGGCCGGCAGCGCCTGGCGGGCGAGCTCCACGTCGCGCCGGGCGTCGCTGAGCGCCGCCAGCGGATCGGGCGTATCGGGTTCGCGGGCCAGGTACCGATACATGCGGGCGAGCAGGTCGGTCGC
>DASSUA010000059.1:0-7806 GCA_035707525.1 Pseudonocardiaceae bacterium | reverse complement strand
CGCCACTTGGGGAGCTTCAGTTCCAGCTGTGCAACTCAAGCTCCCCAAGTTCCGACGGCCGCGCGCACTTGGGGAGCTTCAGTACCAAATGTGCAACTGGAGCTCCCCAAGTGGCGATGGGGCGGGGGAGGCGGCGCGGGGGAGGTGGGTTGGGGGCGGTCAGGGTTCTAGGGCGTTGAGGGTTCGGCGGGATGCGGTGAGGCGTTGCTGGGCGCGCTCAAGGCGCTTCTCCTCGGCGCGGACCCCGCGGTCCTTGGCTGCGAACAGGGTCTCCAGGTCGCGCAGCCGGGTGCGGATGCGTTCGAGCTCGGTGCGCACCTCGTCGCGCGCCTCGCGGGCCTCGTCGCGGTCGCGCGTTGCGGCCTGGAGCGCGTCGGTTCGCTCGGCGACGTCCCGCTCGGCCTCCGCCACGGCGGTCCTGGCCTCGGCGAGCTTGCGCTTGGCCAGCTCCTCGGGCGCCGGCCGCTCCCGGCGCGCGGGCTTGGCCGGCTGCGGCGCCACGGCGCGCAGCGGGCGATCGGTGCCACCGAGCGGGACGGCCGGCCCGAAGCCGACGTAGGAAAGCGGCTTCTCCAGCCGGCCGCTGCGGACCTGCTCGGCGGCGTCAGGGTCGGCGACGGCGGCGCCGAGGGTCGCCTCGACCTGGCGGATGACCTCCGCGGAGGCCGGAACGCCGGCCTCGGTGCCGAGCCGCTCGGCCTCGGCAAGCAGGCCGCGGACGAGCTGGCGGCGCTGCTCGGACAGCTCGCGCACGCGCTGTCCGGTCAGCCCGCCGTCGCGGAACTGCTCGGCGAGCGAGAGCAGCTCGACGAACTCGCCGTTGCGCTCCCGCCACAGCTGGTTGACCAGCCACGCGCTGTTGGTCGGGCGCCGCAGCTTGCGCAGCTCGCGGGCCAGCGCGGCATCACCGGACGACTTGGCCTGGTTGGCCCGCTCTTCGCGGGCCGCCGTGAACTCCTCGGGTGGGATGGCGTACAGCTCGCGGGCGATGTCGTCCAAGGTCGGCACCGGACCAGCATTGATCACACCCGGTTCGCGGTCAAACACCCGCGAAGTAGGGTTGGCGGGTGAAGTTCACCGTGGAGGTGGCCGTCCGCTGGTCGGACATGGACGCCTACGGGCACGTGAACCATGCGCGCACGGTCACCCTGCTCGAGGACGCCCGGACGGCGCTGCTGTTCCGGGAGGCCAAGCGCCGTGGGCTGGACGGGTTCGGCGGCGCGATCGTGGTGTCCCGGCTGCTGGTGGACTACCTGTGGCCGGTGGTCTACACGGGGGAACCGGTGCCGGTCGACGTCTGGGTCACCGACGTCAGGGCCGCGTCGTTCGTGCTGCGCTACGCGCTGCGCGACGGGGACGAACCGCGGGTGCTCACCACGGCCGAGACGCACATGGTGCCCTACGACATGACGGCGGCCCGGCCGCGACGGTTGACCGCCGCGGAGCGGGACTTCCTGGCGCACTGGACCGCCGAGGGCCTGACGGGCCGGGAGGGCAGCGCCGCCAGTGCCTGAGCTCGCGATCGCCGACCCGGCCGAGCGCGACGACCTGGGCGCGTTCGTCGCCAGGGCGGTGAGGCTCGACGCCTCGGCGGCGGTGCGGCTTCGGACCCGCCGCGAGGGCCGGGTCGACGCCTGGGTCGCCACGCCGTTCGACGCGCTGGTGACCAGGTCGGTCGCCGGCGGCTGCGAGCCGCCGGACGTCACGGTGTCCGGCTCCGAGCTGCTGGCCGCGCTTGCGGTGGTCGGTGGACCAAGGCTCGACCCCGGGCCGGCGCGCGACCTGCTGTGGCACTCGGCCCTGCCGCCGGCGCAGGGCTGGCAGCACGTCGACCTGGTGCCGGCGACCGTACTCGGCGAGCTGGCCGACCGGGGCGCGGCGCTGGCCCGCGAGTACCCGGGGCCGCGCGGTACCCCGCCCGCCGTGCTGCTCGACCAGAACGTGCTCACGGTCAGCGGGGCCGGAATGCAGGTGAAGATCCCGCTTCGCTGCCTGTTCGCGCTGTCCGGCATGGGCTTCGTCGGCTCCGGTGACGGCGACGAGCTGGTCAAGATCAGCGCGACCGACGCGTGGCTGCGGATGGACGCGCGCTACGGCGCTGTCGTTCGCCGCCGGCACGCCCTACTGCCGCTCCTCGTCTGACGAAAACAGCCAGCACGCGGCGTCGGTCGGCAGGTGACCGTCCTGCAGCGGGCTGCTGGAGAGCAGGACCCGCAGGTCGCCTGGCGGCAGCGGGACCGGGGTGCCCCTGGTGTTGAGCGCACACACCAACCCACCCCCGACCCGGCGAAAGGCCAGGCAGCCCTCGGGGGCGCCGTACCACTCGACGGTGCGCCCGGAGAACGCCGGATGGGTCCGGCGCAGCTCGAGCGCCGTGCGGTACAGCGACAGCGTCGAGCCGGGGTCCTCGATCTGGGCCTCCACGGTCAGGGCGGCCCAGCCCTCCGGCATCGGCAGCCAGCTGGCCGGGCTGGTGGTGAACCCGTACGGCGGCTCCGTGCCCTCCCACGGGATCGGCACCCGACAGCCGTCGCGGCTGACGGTGCGGCCCGACCGCACCCACATCGGGTCCTGCATGGCCCACGACGGCAGCTCGACGTCGGGCAGCCCGAGCTCCTCGCCGTTGTACAGGTAGACCGAGCCGGGCAGGGCGAGCTGGACCAGCGCCATCGCCCGCGCCCGCCGTACCCCGACCTCGCCGCCGCCGTAGCGCGTGACCTGGCGCGACACGTCGTGGTTGGCCAGCGTCCAGGTCGGCGGGGCGCCCACCGAGGCGACCGCGGCCAGCGAGTGGTCGATCGCCTCCCGCACCGAGGCCGCGTCGAAGCGCGCCGACGCCAGCCTGAAGTTGAACCCCAGGTGCAGCTCGTCGGCCCGCAGGTAGCGGGCGAACGCGTCGTTGTCCTTGACCCAGATCTCGCCGAGCGCGACCCGCCCCGGGTACTGGTCGAGCACCTTGCGGATCATGCGGTGGATCTCGTGCACGGTCTCGTGGTCGAAGCGGGGGTCGTGGTCGCGCAGCACCCCACCGGCGTTGGCCGGCAGGTGCGAGAAGTCGGCGTCGGGCAGCCCGGGCAGCTTGGCCATGCCGTGCGCGACGTCGATGCGGAAACCGTCGACCCCGCGGTCGAGCCAGAACCGCAGGGTCCGCTCGAAGTCCGCCCACACCTCGGGGTTGGTCCAGTTCAGGTCCGGCTGCTCCGGCGCGAACAGGTGCAGGTACCACTGGCCGTCCGGGACCCTGGTCCAGGCCGGGCCGCCGAAGACGCTCGGCCAGTTGTTGGGTGGCTGGGCGCCGTCCGGGCCGCGGCCGTCCCGGAAGAGGTACCGCTCGCGGGCCGGGCTGCCGGGACCGTCGAGGATCGCCGCCCGGAACCAGTCGTGCTGGTTGGACGTGTGGTTGGGCACGACGTCGACCATCACCCGGATGCCGAGCCCGTGCGCCTGGTCGACCAGCGCCTCGAAGGTCGACAGGTTCCCGAACAGCGGGTCGACGCCGCGCGGGTCGGCGACGTCGTAGCCGTGGTCGGCCATCGGGGACCGGAAGAACGGCGTCAACCACAGCGCCCCGACGCCGAGCAGCTCAAGGTAACCCAGGCGCCCGCGGATGCCCTCGAGGTCGCCGATGCCGTCGCCGTCGGAGTCGGCGAACGAGCGCACGTACACCTGGTATACGACGTCGCGGCGCCACCAGTCCTGGTCCTCGGGCGGCCGGCCGCTGGCTTCGGTGAGGCGTCGCACGGCGCCCCATCCTGCCCTAGTGCGGCGAATTCAGCAGGCTGTGGGCGGCCATCTCCAGGTACTGCCACAGCACCTCGCGGTGCGCCTGCGGCAGCTGCGCCTCGTCGACCGCGGTGCGCATGCAGCGCAGCCACGCGTCCCGCTCGGTCGGGCCGACCTTGAACGGAGCGTGCCGCATCCGGAGCCGCGGGTGACCGCGCCGCTGCGAGTACGTGTGCGGGCCGCCCCAGTACTGCATCAGGAACAACCGCAGCCGCTCGGCGGCCGGGCCCAGGTCCTGCTCCGGGTACAGCGGCCGCAGCACCTCGTCCTGCCCGACGAGTTCGTAGAACCGGTCGATGATCCGCCGAAACGTCGCCTCGCCGCCGATCTCGGTGTAGAAGCTCGTGGTCGGCCGGCCCATCGGCAGCATCCGCTCGCTCACCGCGGGCCACCCACGCACAACCCGATCAGAACCAGCGTGTTGATCACCCGCAGCGCGGCGCCGCGCCCGGTGGGCTGCGGCGGATGCTCGCGATCGCCGATGCGGAACGAGCGGTCCCTGGCCAGGATCGCGCAGTAGGAGCGAAGCGAAAGGATCGAGCCGACCGACCCGACCGACAGGATGGAGCCGACGGAGCCGATCGACAGGATCGACCCGGCCGAGCCGATCGACAGGATCGAGCCGGCGGACGCCACCGACAGGATCGAGCCGGCGGACCCGGCGCTGACGAGGGAGCCGGCGGACAGCGCGGACTTGCGCGACCCGACCGACAGCACCGAACCGTCCCTTCGATTCACTGTGACGAGTCTACTTGCGAGAACCGGATCAGCGCGCCGGAGCCGATCAGACCGGCGGGGCGACGGGTCGGCCGGCCGGGTAGGGCGCGGGGATGCCGGCGTCGTCGAACGCCTTCTTGATTTTGGCCAGCAGCGCCCGCTGCAGGCCCCACTGCTGACCGGCACGCACCCGCACCGTCAGCCGCAGAGTCACGGTGTCGGCGGTGACCGACTCGACGCCGAGCACCTCCGGCGGCGCGAGCACGTGCTCGGCGAACGGTTCGCTCGCGGTCATCTCGCCAGCCACCCGGCCGGCGGTCTCGGCGGCCTTGGCGATGTCTGCCGAGTGCGCGATCGGCAGGTCGACCACGGCCACCGCGTAGCCCTGGCTCTTGTTGCCGACCCGCATGACCTCGCCGTTGCGGACGTACCAGACCGTCCCGGACACGTCACGCACGGTCGTCACGCGCAGGCCGACGCCCTCCACCACGCCGCTGGCCTCGCCGAGGTCGACCACGTCACCGACGCCGTACTGGTCCTCCAGCACCATGAAAATGCCCGACAGGAAGTCCTTGACCAGGTTCTGCGCCCCGAAGCCCAGCGCGAGACCGACGATCCCGGCCGAGGCGACGATCGGCGCCAGGTTGATGCCCAGTTCGCCGAGGATCAGCATGAACGCGATCCCCAGCACGAGGAACGAGGTGACCGAGCGCAGCACCGAGCCGATGGTGCGGGCGCGCTGCGTGCGGCGCTCGCTCAGCAGCGGGGCGGCGGCCGCCCGAAGCGCGTCCGGCGCCTCCTTGAGCGTTCGCAGCAGCATCGGCGAGCCGCCCTCGGACGTCCTGGTCAGCCGGTCGATCGCGCGGTGCACGACAAGCCGCACGATCAGCGCCACGAGGATGATCAGCAGGATCTTCGCCGGCTTGGCGATCAGCCAGTCGGCCGACGCCGACAGCCACTCGTTGTTGGTCAGCTCGTAGATGCGCTGACACCAGGTGCCTGGCGCGTCAGCGCATGCCGGTCGGTCGAGGATCGGTTGGGCGACGAGCACGAATCGCCATGCTAGTTGGGGTTGCCGTCGCGCAACGCGATCACCCCGTCGAACGGGTCGGAGCGCCCTTCGGCCACCGTTCCTCGCCGGTTACGGGCCCACGCGCGGCGGCAAAGGTGCCTGAGTCACGTCAGCTTCCGCGAAGCGGGGACAGGTCGAGGCCGGTGTGCGCGGCCAGGAACGCGACCTCGTCGACGAGCAGGTCGACCATCCGCGACACCGAGCGTGCACCGTGGCCGACGTCGGTCTCGCGGCGCAGCAGCACCGGCCGCTGCGCCGCGGCCGGCTGGTCTGTCGCGGTGGCGTGCTGCATTGCCGCGCACATCTTGCGGGCGTGGCACGGGTCGACCCTGGTGTCGGACTCGAACACGGTGAACAGCACGGCCGGGTAGGTTTCGCCGTCGCGCACGTGGTGGTAGGGCGAGTAGGAGAGCAGCCAGCCGAGCTCGGTCGGATCGTCGGCGCTGCCGTACTCGTCGTTCCAGGTCCGGCCGATCGAGAACCGCTCGTAGCGAACCATGTCCAGCAGCGGCGCCGAGCACACCACCGCCCGGTACGCCCGCGGCCGCTGGGTGAGCGCCGCGCCGACGAGCAGTCCGCCGTTGGACCCGCCGAAGATCGCCAGCCGGTCCGTCGCGGTCCACCCGGTGTCCACCAGGTGCGACGCCGCCGCGTGGAAGTCGTCGAACACGTTCTGCTTGCGCTCGCGCATGCCCGCGCGGTGCCAGTCCTCACCCTCCTCGCCGCCACCGCGAAGCGAAGCCAGCGCCCACACCCCGCCGGCGGCCGCCCAGGTGAGCGCCAGCGCGCTGTAGAACGGCGTGTTGCTGATCGAGAAGCCGCCGTACCCGGTCAGCAGCGCGGGCCGGGGCCGGTCCGGCGTGCCGGCGCCGGAGACGACGAACATCCGCATCGCCGTGCCGTCGGCCGAGGTGTAGCCGACCTGCCGGGTGTGCACGGCCGGCAGTCCGGTGGCTCCCGGCGCCGGCTCAACCACCGAAGTGTCCTTTGTGGACATGTCGAAGCGGAGCACGCCGGGCGGCGTCGTGAAGTCGGTGTAGCCGATCCACACCGACCCGCGGCCGTCCGTCGTCAGCGCGTCCACCGTGGACAGTCCGGTGAACGAACCGGTGCCCGGCAGCGGAACCGTGCCGCGGTGCGCGCCGGACTGCGGGTCGTGCAGATGCAGTTCGGCGACGGCGTGCCTGGTGCGGGCGAGCACGAGCACCGGGTCGCCCTCGGTGTCGAGCCAGCGCACCCCGTCGAGCACCGAGTCGGGCTCCTCGGCCACCAGTTCGCGCCAGTGCTCGCGCCGCGGGGTGGCCGGGTCGGCGACGGCCAGCCGCCACCGCGGGGCGCCGTGGGTCGTCAGCAGGTAAAGCCGCCCGTCGCGCTCCACCCAGGCCGCGCACCGGACGGCGTCGTCCTGGTCGAGGACGGCGCGCAGCGCCCCGTCGCCGTGCAGGTCCGCGATCCACACCGAGTTCCGTGGCGCGGTGCCCGGTGACGCGGAGACCAGCAGCCACCGGCCGTCGCGCGAGGTGCTCACCCCGAAGTAGAAGGTCAGGTCGTCGTACAGGCCCGGGCCCTCGATGAGCACGTCCGACTCGGGGTCGGCGCCCACCCGGTGGCGCCACACCCGGCGGTGGAACTGCACCTCGTCCTCGGGCACCTGCGACGGCGGCAGCCGGCGCACGTAGAACAGCTCCTCGCCGCCGGGCAGCCAGGCGATCGCCGAATACCGGCACCGGTCGATCGGCCCGTCCAGCTGCCGCCCGGTGCCGACGTCGAGCACGTGCAGCGCCGCCTCCTCGTCCCCGCCGACGGAGAGCTGGTAGGCGAGCCGGTCGCCCTCGATGCTCGGCCGCCACCCGTCGAGCGTCGTGCGGCCGCTCGGGTCGATCGCGTCCGGGTCGATGAGCGCCCGCTCCGTGCCGTCCGGCTCGCGGACGAGCAGCACCGGATGCTCCTGGCCGGGCTCGCGCCTGGTGAAGAACGCCCGTCCCGCGCGCCAGACCGGCACGGTAACCGAGCCCACCGACACCAGCCCCCGCAACCGGTCCGCCGACTCCTCGCGTCCCGGCAGCGAGTCCAGGTGCGCGCGGCACAGCTCGTCCTGCGCCGCCGACCATTCCCGGGTCCGCGGGTCGGACGCGTCCTCGAGCCAGCGGTAGGGATCGGCGACCTCGTGGCCGTGCAGGTTCTCGACCACGTCCAGCCGCTCGGCGCGCGGGTATCCGTTGTTGCTCATGGGC
>DASSUA010000058.1:0-3384 GCA_035707525.1 Pseudonocardiaceae bacterium | reverse complement strand
CTCGTCGAGGTCGACCAGGTCCTGTGCGCGCAGCAGCTTCAGGTAGCGCTGCTCATCGTCACCGGCCTCGTCGCGGGCGGCGGCCCGCTCGGGCTCGTCGGCCACCCGGAAGTCGCGCGGCAGGCCGGCCGCTTCCGGATGCTCACGCAGGATGGACAAGCCCAGCGAGTGGAACGTGGCCACGGTGACGTCATCGGCCACCGGGCCGAGCAGCGCCGCGAGCCGGCCGCGCATCTCCTCCGCCGCCCGCCGGGTGAACGTGATGGCCAGGCACTGCTCGGGGCGGACGTGCAGCTCGGCACAGAGGTACGCGATCCGGTGCGTCAGCGTGCGGGTCTTGCCGGTGCCTGGGCCGGCCACGATGAGCAGCGGACCGCCGGGCGCGGACGCGGCCACCCGCTGCAGCGCGTCGAGCCGGTCCAGCAGCCCGGTCCCCACCTCCTCCATGCCGGCGAGCATCGGCTCGAGCGGCTCGTGCGGGGACGGTGCCGGGGCGATCGGCGGGGGCGGGGCGGTTTTCGCCTTCTTCGGCGCGGCCTTTGCGGGGGGCTTGGCCGCCGCCGGGCGCCGGGGCTTTGGCACCGGTACGTCGAACAGCCCGTCACTGTGCTGGCTGGTCGCCGCCCGCAGCTCGTCCGGGGCGAAGAGCCGGATCACGCCGTACTCGCCGTCGTACCCCGGACTGCGCTGCACCTGACCGGCGCGCAGCCGGCGGAGGGCCTCGGCGAGCAGCTCGCCGCCGGTCGCCTCGACCTCGTCCAGCGGTGTCCGGGTGAGGATCGCAAGCTCCGGGCCGAGCGCCGCGACCAGCGTGTTCGCCTCGGCCTGCACGGTCTTGCTCTTCGGCCCGACGCCGTGCACCTCGCCGAGCACCTCGGGCAGCTGCACCAGGTGCGTCACCTCCCGGGCGCTGGCCGGGCGCACACCGGTCGGCCGGTCGGCGAGATCCTCCACTCTGGACAGCACGCCCACGGTCAGCGGCCGGCCGCACTCGGGACACCGCCCGCCTGCGGCCCTGGTCTGGTCGGGCTGCCAGTTAACGCCACAGGCGCGGTGGCCATCCGCGTGGTACTTGCCCTCCTCCGGGAAGAACTCGATCGTGCCCCGCAGGCCGTCCCCGGTGCGCAACGCCTCCCGCACGGAGAAGTAGTCGAGCGGGCAGTCCAGGACGGTGGCCTCGCGCGCCAGCGCGGGGGGCGAGTGGGCGTCGGAGTTGGAGACCAGCCGGTAGCGGTCCAGGCTGGAGACCCGCCAGTTCATCTCCGGGTCGGAGCTGAGCCCGGTCTCCACCGCGAAGATGTGCTCGGCCAGGTCGCCGTAGCAGTCGGCGATCGCGTCAAAGCCTGACTTGGACCCGAGCGCCGAGAACCAGGGCGTCCAGATGTGCGCCGGCACCAGGTACCCGTCGGCGCTCGCCTCCAGTGTGATCTCCAGCAGGTCGCGGGAGTCGAGGCCGAGGATCGGCCGGCCGTCCGAGCCCAGGTTGCCGATGCGGCCCAGCCGGGCGTTGAACCTGGCCACCGCGTCCAGGTCGGGCAGGTAGACCAGGTGGTGCACCTTGCGGGTGCGCTCGCCCCGCTTGTAGATCGTGGAGATCTCGACCGACAGCTGGAACCGGGTCTGGTCGGCTCCGGCCAGCCGCGGCGGCAGCCGCCGCTCGACCTCGCCGGTCAGCTCGCGCTTGAGCCGGTAGAGCCCCGGCTCGGCCGGCTCAAGCGCCTCCCGCAGGTGTTCCAGCCACGCCGGATGGGTGAAGTCACCGGTCCCGAGAAGGGTGATCCCCTTACGCCGGGCCCACCAGGTGAGGTTCGACAGGTCCAGGTCGCGGCTGCAGGCCCGGGAGTATCTCGAGTGAATATGCAGGTCGGCCACGTACGAGCCGGTGCTTAACTGGGGCACGCCGCATCCTGGCATACATGCGTCTGCGCCGGCTCCCGCCACGCCCGATAATCCGCGGGATCCGGCGTCCGGATCAGGGCGCGTGCAGCTCCACCAGGGTGATCTCGGGTGGGACGCCGACCCGGACCGGTGTGCCCCAGAAGCCGACGCCGTCGGTCACGTAGACCTGGGTGCCGTTGACCGTGCCCAGCCCAGAGACGATCGGCTGCTGCAGCGGGACCAGCAGGTTGAACGGGATGAGCTGGCCGCCATGAGTGTGCCCGGACAGCTGCAGGTCGACCCCGTGCCGGGCCGCCTCGAACACCTGGACCGGCTGGTGCGCGAGCAGTACGACCGGCCGGGACGGGTCGCGTCCGTGCAGTGCCCGGGCGAAGTCAGGGCCGTCGCCGTGCCGGCGTCCCTCCACGTCGTTCACGCCGGCGAGGTCGAGCGCGCCTCCCCGGTGCACGATCTCCAGCCGCTCGTTGCGCAGCGGCCGCATACCGAGCCGGGCCACCTCGTCGACCCACGGCTCATACCCGGAGTAGTACTCGTGGTTGCCGGTCACGAAGAAGGTGCCGTAGCGGGAGCGCAAGCCTCGCAGCGGGGCGGCGTCCGGCCCCAGCTCCTCGACCGTGCCATCGACCATGTCGCCGACGACCGCGACGATGTCGGCGTCGAGCCCGTTGATGATGGTGACGATGCGCTCGGTGTGCCGCCGGCCCAGGCCCCGCCCGAGATGGATGTCGGCGATCAGCGCGATCCGCAGCCCGTCGGCGCGCCGGTCCAGCTTGGCGAGCGGGATCGCGACCCGGTCCACCCGCGGTGTGCTGAAGGCTGTACGCACGCCGTACCCGGTCAGGCCGACCGCGGTGAGCCCGGCGAAGATGGCCGCCCCGCGGGCGAGCAGGCGCCGGCGGTCGAGGTCATGGTCCGCGGTCGCACCCGGCCGCTCAACCGCTGCCGGCGGCCCGGCCGGGGCCGGCGGGTCCTGCCGTCCGGCACCGACCAGGGCTGGCTCCGGGACCGCGGCCGGTGCCCGGGCGGGAGCGCGCCGGCGCAGCCATAGCCACACCCGGGCAACCAGCATCGGCGGCTCGAGCACGGCGAGCAGCACCAGCAGGTAGAACATGACGGCGAGCCAGATATACCCCACCCAGGCGAGCCAGCTCATGGCCTTCGGTACGACGATGGCGGTCGGGACCAGCAGCGCCAGCCCGAGTACGGCGAAGCTCGCAATCCGCCGCCCACGTCCCCTGGGCAGGGTGTCACGGACCAGGCGCTGCCACAGGTAGAGGTGGATCAGGCCGATGATGAGCGTGACCACCCCGAGAAACCCGAGCAGCTGCAGCACCGCGCCTCCCGTCCGTCACCCGCCCGCGAAGGGCGGCAGCACGTCGACGGTGGCGCCGGCCGGCAGCGGGGCCCCACGATCGTGGCACGCCACCCCGTCCACCAGGAAGCTGGCCGCGGCGAGCACCCGAGCCATGCGCTCGCCGTGTGCAG
>DASSUA010000057.1:0-3988 GCA_035707525.1 Pseudonocardiaceae bacterium | reverse complement strand
GTTTCGTCCGCTCAGGTGTGGGTGCGGCAGCCGTCGAAACCACGGCGGCTGCCGCACCCTTCCCCGGGGTGGGGCCGCTCTGCGGCTGGCCCCTATCAGCCCTCTCGGGCGTCTCACGCAGCCGGGTGGCCGCGTACGTCTTGCCGTCCGCGCCGACGACCTCGGTAGGTGAGCCATTAGGGCTCACCTCAGCGAGGTCGCGCCGCACCTGGCTCTGGCCTACGCCGGTCGCGCTCGCGATCTGCCGCGTCGACATGCCCTGCCCACGCAGATCCGCGACGACCGCGCGGCGTTCGGTGCGGGCGCTCGCCAACGCGCGCAGCTCCTCGCCGAACTCCCCGTCCAGGTACGCGTACCAGGACGGGTACTCCAACGCGAGCCAATCCCGCTGCGCGTACGCGTCGGCGATGTCCTGGCGCATCGCCGCGTAATTCACGACACCGGTGCGGATCCGCTCGGCCCGCCGCGTCGCGACCGAGCGGGTCGCGACGGCCGGCTCGACCGCGGCGTCGATGAGATCGGCGGGCGCGGTGCCCAGCAGGTCCGGCACGGCCGAAGACGCCGCCATCACGGCCGTCACGCGGCACGCTCACGGAGGTGGGCCAGCGTCTCGGCCGGGGTCATCGCGGTGCGGCCGAACTCGGCGACCAGCGCGCACGAGTCGCACAAGGGGTGGGCCGGCGGCGGCGTCTTGATGACCCGCACCGCGCGCAGGTGGCGACCGCACAGCGCGGTCGCCGTGGCGGCCAGAACCGTTCCCTGGTCCCAGAGCAGTCCGAGCTCGGCAACGCGGTGGGTGCGTCGACCGGTCATGACGCGGGTCGAGAGCACGTACGGCAGCCGGGCTGCGGCCGGGTGGAACCGGGGGCTGCGCCGCCGGACGCTGAGGGTGGCGTAGTACGCGAGGGTGCGCGGCCCGGCCATCACGCGACCCGTGTCTTTACGGTCACGCGGTCGGCGAACCACAAGCGCAGGCTCTCGCCGGTGATCTGCACGCCGGTCGTCTGCGTCAGCTCGGCCGCCATGGCGCGCCAGCTCTTGGCCGGGTATCGCTCGGCGACGAACTTCTTCAGCGGGTATCCGAGGCGTTCCTCGATGAGAACCTGGCGGGGAGTCGGCTCAGCCATGCCCAGGAGTCTGCGCATGTGACACTTGACTTGTCAACGCCAAGCTTCATGGTCATCTGCAGGCCCAGCCGATCAGACGACGCCAGGAGGTTGGTATTGCCAAGCAGCTTGCCATCGACAACACTTCGGTTCCATGACGGCAGACAGTGGCCACGACACATCCGGCGGCGCCCGCATCCCCGTCGACAGCTTCGCGAACCGGCTGATGCTCGCCCGCTCCCACGCTGGACACCTGTCCATCCGCGAGGCCGCCGACCTCTGCGACCTCGGCCGCGGCGCCTGGACGAACTGGGAGCGCGGTGCCAAGCCGGTCGACATCATCCCGATCGCGACCCGCATCGCCGAGCGACTCAAGATCGACCGCGAGTGGCTCCTGTTCGGCGGTCCCCTCACCGAGCCGGCCACCCCCACGCTGCGCCGGCGAATCGTGCGGGGCTCGGCGCAGAGCGACCGGGCGGAAGCCGCGACACGCCCATCCTCAAGTCTCACTTCAAGCGCGATCCGCGTCGCCATGCGCCGCCGCCGTCGGGCTGGTAGTCCGTTCGGTGGACGGTCTGCACGGCCGTCAGCCGTTCGGGCGACCTCGGCCGTTCCGGCGATGGCCCGCCGTCCAATTCCGCTCCGCCCGGTAGCGGTCGCCCGGTAAACCGGGACAGCATCCGGTATGGGCACCAACTCGGAGAGTTACATCGAGGCGTACCTGGCCACCGTCACCGACCGCGGCCGCAGCCCGGAAACCGTGGGCACCTACCGCGGCATCCTGCGACACATGGATCGGGAGCTGCCCGCCGGGCTGGTCAACGCCAACGGCCACGAACTGCTCGCCTGGATCGGGGCCGAGCACCGCAGCCCAGCCACCCAGCAGCTCTACCGCGCCGTGACGCTGGCGTTCTTCGCCCACGCCACCAGCCCCAGCCCGGCCCGAGCGGGGTGAAGATCACCGCCCTCCGCAACCCGTGACCCCCTTCCCCCGACCCAGGCAGCGACGCAGTGCAACCTTTCCACCCCGGCCCGTCACCATCAGGGGGCTCGCCCGGCTGGACACTGTCAGATCACGGACTAGTCACAGCCGGTGATGTGGTCGGGTTGGGGATACTGCCCAGCGTGACCCAGCCGCCGCCCGTCTCCCCCGGCCCGGACCGGCCCTACACGCTGGAAGAGCTGATGCCGGCGCCGGCCGGTCAGCCGCCCATCGCGCCGGGCGACAGACCGACCTACGCCCTGACAGACCTGATGCCGGCTGGCCCACCGCGACGCCGCCGCGTGCCGTGGGTCCTGGGTGCCGTCGCCGTGCTGCTCGTCGCCGGCCTAGTGGCCGCCGCGACGCTAGTGCTCGGCGGCCGCGGTGATGCCGAGCCGGTGGCTGAGCCGACGTCGCCGACTCCGGACCGGGTGGTCTTCTCGGTCAACGGGACATTCGTGCTGATCGACCGGGACGCCTTCTGGCAGGTCGGCGAGTCCTGCCGTGGGGACAGCGGCTTCTCCGACATCCAGCCCGGCGCCCAGATCGTCGTCACCGACCCGAGCGGGCGCACGGTCGGCATCGGGATGATCACCGGTGGGGAGGCCCTGTCCATCTCACGGTGCCGCTTCGAGGTCGCTGTCCACGGCATCCCCCGTGGGCTCGGCTTCTACGGCATCGAGATCACGCACCGCGGGGTGGTCGAGTTCGCGGAGCAGAGGCTCCTGACCGGGGGGCCGGTGGAGCTGTCGCTCGGCGACTAGCGCTTGCGGAGGTTGGCGCCGCGGCCCGGCCGGGCCCGTAGCTTGGCCCTGGTCGCCACCGCCGGGTAGAGCGGGGTGCGGGCGTCGATCTCGTCGACCGGCTCGATGCCCAGCCGCATGATCGCCATGCGGATGGCCTGGGGGCTGAGTCCGAACTCCGCCGCGAGCATCGCGGTGGTCAGCGCGAGCCGCCCGTCGACCAGGATCTTCAACCTCGCCATACCGGCCAGCTTAGTACGAGACGCAGGCGTCACATACAGCGACGACCGGTCCTGGTCAGTTGACCTTCAGGATGTCCGGTTGTTCCTGCGAGTTTCCCGCGGACTCCGGCAATGCCGGACATCACTGCTCACCCGATCGGTCAGAATCCCACGACGATCGACGGCACGGCCCGGCTTTGATCAGTCCATGTTGGAGTGATCCGCTACCCGCCGCGATACCCGCCCTGTATGTCCGCTCTGGGTGGCCGGCTGGCGCAGCCCGGCTCGCCCGGCCCGTCTCGACGGGCCGACTCCTGCAGGTCACGACAGGTTGCGTTCGTTACGCCCGCGTCACATACTTGTAAGACCACGAGGTACCCGCGCAGGAAGCAGCAGCTCACCGAGCAGCGCCCCGCGGGGAACCCACCACAAACCACTGTCCACGGAGGACACCATGAACAGCTCCCGCATCCACGCCCAGATCTCGTTCTACGCCGGCGTCGGCATGACCCTGGCCGGCAACGGCCTGGCCGCCGCCCCCGACGGACTCATCTCCCTCGGCATCGGCCTGTCCGCTCCGCTCGCGCTGCTGCTGGTCTTCGAGATGACGACCCGCACCCCGGCCAAGCCCTCCCGGCGCCGGTGGCACCACCGGGCCGGTCGCATCGTCCCCTGCCTGGCGATCATGGGTCTCACCGGGTGGATGAGTTTCGGGCACCTCTGGACCCTGGCCATCGAGCACGGCCAGTCCGGCTGGTGGGCGGTGCTGCCGGACGCGCTGATGGTGGTCGCCTCTTCGGTGCTGCGCGACGCGCCCGCCAGCCGGACCCGCCGCGCGGCCGAGCCGACCGCACCGGCGCCCGAGCCCGTGACCCTCGCGCTCCCGGCGCCGGCGCCGGCGAGCCGTGGCCGCAAGTGCCCGGCCGGGTGCCGGTG
>DASSUA010000056.1:0-2302 GCA_035707525.1 Pseudonocardiaceae bacterium | reverse complement strand
AGGTCTTCATCCCGCTGACCCGGCTCTGCCGCGACCGCTGCCACTACTGCACCTTCGCCACCGTGCCGCAGCGGCTGGCGGCCCCGTTCCTGGAGCGCGAGGAGGTCGTGCGGATCGCCCGGGACGGGGCGGCGCTCGGCTGCAAGGAGGCGCTCTTCACCCTCGGCGACCGCCCGGAGGAGCGCTGGCCGGCGGCCCGGCAGTGGCTCGGCGAGCGCGGATATGAGTCCACAGTGGACTATCTGCGCGCGGCCGCCATCGCGGTGCTGGAGGAGACCGGCCTGTTACCGCACCTCAACCCGGGCGTGCTCAGCTGGGCCGAGCTGCAGCGGCTCAAGCCGGTGGCGCCGAGCATGGGCATGATGCTGGAGACCACGGCGGAAAGGCTGTGGTCGCAGCCGGGCGGGCCGCACTACGGATCGCCCGACAAGGAGCCCGCGGTCCGGCTGCGGGTGCTGGCCGACGCCGGCCGGGTCGGCGTGCCCTTCACCACCGGCATCCTCATCGGCATCGGCGAGACGCTGGCGGAGCGGGCGGAGTCACTCTTCGCGATCCGCCGGGTCAGCCGGGAGTACGGCCACATCCAGGAAGTGATCATCCAGAACTTCCGCGCCAAGCCGGACACGGCCATGCGCGCCGCACCAGATGCGGAGCTGGCCGATCTCGCCGCCACGGTCGCGGTGGCCCGGTTGGTGCTCGGGCCCCGGGCTCGCCTGCAGGCCCCGCCGAACCTGCTCGCCGATGCCGGGCAGCCGGGCCCGGCCGAGGTGGCGCTGCTGCTGCGGGCCGGCATCGACGACTGGGGCGGGGTGTCTCCGCTCACCCCCGACCACGTCAACCCGGAGCGGCCCTGGCCGCAGGTCGCGCAGCTCGCCGAGCTGTCCGCCAGCGCCGGCTTCACGCTGCGCGAGCGGCTGACGATCTATCCGGAGTACGTGCACCGCGGCGACCCGTGGCTCGATCCCCGGCTGTCCGCCCACGTCGCGGCGCTCGCCGACCCGCGGACCGGGCTGGCGGTCGAGGCGGCCCGGCCGGTCGGGCGGCCGTGGCAGGAGCCGGACGGCGGGCTGGCCGACTCGGGGCGGGTGGACCTGCACGCGTCCATCGACGTCACCGGCCGGTCGGCGGACCGCCGGGGCGACTTCGACTCGGTCTACGGCGACTGGGCAGAGGTCGCCGCGCACGCGTCGGCGGCGCAGCAGGTGGGGCCGGCGGTGCGGGGCAGCGGCCCGCCGTCCCGGGACAACGGGCCGGCCCGCCTCGACGCGGATCTCCGCGCGGCGCTGCGGCTGGCCTGCGACGACCCGGCCGCGCTGCTGGAGCCGCGGCACGAGGCCCTGACCCTGGCGCTGTTCGAGGCGGACGGCCCGGCCCTTGCCGAGCTGGTCCGCCTCGCCGACGACGTACGCCGGGACGCGGCCGGTGACGACGTCACCTACGTGGTAAACCGCAACATCAACTTCACGAACGTCTGCTACGTCGGCTGCCGGTTCTGCGCGTTCGCCCAGCGGGAGCGGGACGCGGACGCGTACCGGTTGAGCCTCGAGCAGGTCGCCGACCGGGCCGAGGAGGCGTGGCTGGCCGGCGCCACCGAGGTCTGCATGCAGGGCGGGATCGACCCCAAGCTGCCCGCCTCCGCCTACGCCGATCTCGTCCGCGCCGTGAAGGCCCGGGTGCCGGGCATGCATGTGCACGCGTTCTCGCCGATGGAGGTCGTCACCGCCGCGGCAAAGGCCGGGCTGAGCATCCGGGACTGGCTCACGCAGGTGCGCGAGGCTGGGCTGGACACCATTCCGGGCACCGCCGCGGAGATCCTCGACGATGACGTCCGGTGGGTGCTCACCAAGGGCAAGCTGCCGGCGGCCACCTGGGTCGAGGTGGTCACGACAGCGCACGAGCTGGGCCTGCGTTCCAGCTCCACGATGATGTACGGGCACGTGGACCATCCCCGGCACTGGCTCGGTCACTTCCGGGTGCTGGCCGAGGTGCAGGACCGCACCGGCGGCTTCACTGAGTTCGTGGCGCTGCCGTTCGTGCACCACAACGCGCCGATCTACCTCGCCGGCATCGCCCGGCCCGGGCCGACGAGGCGGGAGAACCAGGTGGTCCACGCGATGGCCCGGTTGCTGCTGCACGGGCGGATCGCGAACATCCAGTGCTCGTGGGTGAAGCTCGGCGACGAGGGCACCGTGGCGATGCTCCGGGGCGGTGCGAACGATCTCGGTGGCACCCTGATGGAGGAGACGATCTCCCGGATGGCCGGCTCCGAGCACGGCTCGGCGCGTACGGTGGCGCAGCTGCG